>JALSSW010000159.1 GCA_026984035.1 Planctomycetota bacterium | reverse complement strand
CTCGGCCAAGGCGAAGGGCGGATTCGAGGGCGGCCTTGCCGGCAAGAAGGTTGCGCCCCTCATATTTCATAGAAGAGGAGTTGTCCACGAGGAGAACCATTCCAACACTGTGGGCTTTTTTCTTGGAACCCTTCCCAGGTCTTGGCTCCTCAAGAGGCTTTTCTTTCGGAGACAGTTTCTCGGGAGTTCCCTCTCCCCCCTTCGGCGGCTTCTTGGAAGGGTTCGTCTTGGAAGGAATCGGCGCACTCTTCCCCTCGGCCTTGGGCTTGACAGCATCGATCAACCTAGCCGGAAGAAGCGGCCCCCATCCCGACGCCACATGCGCCGTACCTCCAGGGACAAGGAGGACACCCATTCCTGCGTCCACAGCCTTCAACAAGCCCGGCTCCGGCGCAAGGTCCAGCGGAAGGACAAAGAGGTCGACCTCCTCCGGGGTCTCCACGCGGGTGAATCCCGCTTGGGATAAAGCGCGGAGAAGGGCTGTCCCTTTTAGAGCGGAGGGGGCAAAGAGGCGGGGAGGAGGACCGGGACGGAGCGAAAAATGCCGCTGCACCCGCCCCTTGCGCCCTCGGCGCTCCCCCACCCACTCCAGCCACAACTCGCTCGGCTCTCCCTGGCGGGGCAGGGCAAAGGTCCCCTCCCCGGATGTGCCCTCCACACGCATCCGAACCTCCTCCCACACTTTTTCCCTTTCTCCCTTCCCGACTCCAACCCCCTTTCCTCGAACCACCCTTAGGCGCAGCCGGTCCCCTTCTCGAAACCCCTCAATGGAGATCCCCAACAGGCAGGGCAAGCCTTTGCGTAGGGGATGCAGGGCGACCAAGTCCATGCCGGAGGGATCCAATACTCTAAGTGGCCCAAGAGCCTGCACTTCGGTCCGCAGGCTCTCTGGATCCGGCACAAGGAGAATGGGTGTCCCTTTTGGGGGAGGAGCGAAAACTTGGATGCGGCGTTCGCGGGGAGCTGGAGGGATGGAGTTCGGTTGCGCGGAAGGAGCGGAAGGATAGGGATCCATCCGTATGCCTACCGGGACTTCATAGGTCAGTTGACCCGGCCCTACCAACATAAGGTAGAGAAGCACCCCTCCAATCATGAAGAGGCCGAAGGCATACACCATCTTTTGGAGATGCATAAAGATTTCAGGGAAGAGTCGTGACTTAGGGGAGGAAGACCGGCAGCAACCAATCCCCCCTGTCCCCAATGTGAAGATCCGCCCCAAAGTCTAACTCGAGGGTTAACTCCTGCCCGGGCCGCAGCCCCTTAAGCGACAAGACTCGCAATGGTTGTCCACCCTGCACCTGCTTTGCCTCGGCCATGACCTTTCCATCCACAAGGATTCGTCCATCGAGATTCCCCGGGATGGGGAATTCACGCGCAGTCTGGTCAATTCCAAGAAACACCCGAAACTGAGTTCTTTGCACAGGTACTTCAATGGTGATCCGCGACCAACTGTGCGCAGCAAAACCTAAGGGGAAACCCAAGCCTTCGGAGACAAGCAGATCCCCAAAGAGATTGCGATTCTGTTGGTAGCCAAACTTGGCTCCATCTTTTCCGAAGAAACTCTTCTCCTCAAAACGAGAAGCCAAGCTGGTAGCAAAAAGCCGCCCCCCCCCTTGCAAGGGAACTAAAGTCACCAACCTTTCGATGGGCAAGGCCAAATCCTTTGAAACCGCATGCGACAGCAGAAGAAGCCCTTTCTCTTGCCGCAGCTTTTTCATCCGAATCAGGCTTCCCCCCATCCCTACCACGGCAAAATGTGCCTGATCCTTAGGGATTTCGTTATCAAAACGCAGACCGGCCACCTCCTTCCATGGAACAAGACTGGGATCCTCATCCTCTTTTTCAGAGAACATAAGCCCTTCCCGGGCCACAGAGGCAAGAAAGCCCCCGACTGCGTCATGCCCAAATTGGGACCAGCGAAGGAGAGTTTCCCCACCCCCCTCGCTCTCCTCAGGAACCTGTGGAAGCCGGCCCTTCCGCCGAAAGCGGATGGTCGCTACGAGATCCAGGGAAATCTGCAAAACCCCAAAATCCACAGTCTTGATTCCAAAACTCTCCCCCTCCTCATCCCCCCCCAGGATGGCCCCCACGAATCGGGATCCATCCACCAGATCCACCACAGCTCCCTCGGCATCCGTCCCCATACGACCCGGCCCGAGCAAGCAAAGAATCCGATCAAAGGGGATCTTGGGCCGCCCATCTCCAGGGAGAACCCCGGCTTGATCCAGCCCGATGCTCTTGGCGGCAATCACCCCCCCGTCCAACAGTTGCACCTGCCAAGATGCAGGGCTGTCCTTCACAACCTTCCCAGCTGGATCCACCCCCTGGGAAAGAAGAGGCAGAACGAGCAAACAGGACAGGACCCCAAGAGGGGTCCTCCAACAAAGTGGAATCTGGACTTTCATAAGGGACACCCATCTTTCCGGAAACGCCGGGGTTTTCCACCGTGATTTCTAATCGGCCTCCCCTCCCCTGCTCCCGGGAGGTCCCCTATGCCACGACGACAGCGGCCACCCATCCTCGGCTCGCTGAATCTGACAGCTTGACACCTTTGAGAAGCCTAGTCCCTGGCCAAACAAGTCCCCTTCCTCCAGCTTCTCCTTGTTTTACAACGGTTTAGGATATTTGAAGGAGATCTTTCATCTTCCGGCATCATCCTTGCAATCCCGGCGCGAATCTCCTTCTCCCATCCCAATCTTACCGACTCTCAGAGTCTGGAGAATGAAGGGTAGAAGGTTTCCGGGTCTCCACACTCGGGATTCAAAGCAAGCAAAGAACGAATTCAAACTATCGTAAAAAATACTCGGAAGGCTCCTCAGGGAGGATGAACGAAAAATGGCCAAAGACCTGACATTCGAAATGGATGCGAGAGAAGCCGTCTTAGAGGGCGTCTCCAAACTCGCACGTGCAGTTGTTTCCACAATGGGCCCCAAGGGAAGGAACGCTGTTCTGGATCGGGGTTGGGGTGGCCCTCTGGTCACCAAAGACGGAGTCACCGTCGCCGAAGAAATCGAGCTTGAAAACCCCAATGAGAATATGGGAGCCAAGATCGTCCGCGAAGCCGCCAAGAAGACCTCGGACGTGGCAGGAGACGGCACCACCACAGCCACACTCATCGCTTGGACGATCGCCAAGGAGGGTTTCCGTTATTTGGCCTCGGGAGCCAACCCCGTCGAAGTCAATCGAGGGATCCGCAAAGGAATGGAAGCTGCAATCAAAGAGCTCAAAGCCCAGACCAAGGAGGTTCCTTTCTCCGACACAAAGGCCTTGAACGAAATCGCCACAATCGCTGCCAACAATGATCCCGAGGTGGGCAAACTCCTCACCTCCGCTCTTAAGAAGGTGGGCAAGGACGGAGTCATCACCCTTGAAGAAGGCCGAAGCGCCGAGACGGAAATCGAAGTCGTCGAAGGCATGCAATTCGATCGAGGATACCTCTCCCCCCACTTCGTCACCGATCCCAAGGCGATGGAAGTGCATCTCGACAACCCCTACATCCTCATCCACGAAGAGAAACTCAGCTCCATCCAAAAACTGGTTCCTCTTTTCGAAAAGGTCATGAAGACCAACCGCCCCCTCTTCGTCATCGCTGAAGACGTTGAAGGTGAGGCCTTAGCTACGATGGTCGTCAACAAAATGCGTGGCACCCTTCAATGTGCAGCGGTCAAGGCACCAGGTTATGGAGACCGGCGCAAAGCCATGCTCCAGGATCTTGCCGTCCTCACCGGAGGCGAAGCCTTCTTCAAGGATCTGGGCATGGACCTGGAAAAAGCCGAACTCTCTTCCCTGGGGCAGGCCAAAAAGGTCATCATCACGGCCGACAACACAACGATTGTTCAGGGTAAGGGATCGGCCGCTGCAGTTTCAGCTCGGGCGGCCCAGATCCGTCGCGAGATCGAAAACTCCACGAGTGATTACGACCGCGAGAAACTCCAAGAGCGCCTCGCCCGCCTCACAGGAGGTATCGCAGTCATCCGCGTCGGTGCCGCAACCGAGACCGAGATGAAAGAGCGCAAAGCTCTCCTCGATGATTCCCTCCAGGCCACTCGCGCCGCCCTAGAAGAGGGGATCCTTCCCGGCGGTGGCATTGCACTCCTACGAACCCTTCCGAAAATCAACAAGCTCAAGGTGGAAGGAGATGAAGCCTTTGGGATTGAAGCCATAAAAAAGGCGGTCACCGCCCCCATCCGAACCATCGCGGAAAATTGTGGCAAGGACGGCTCTATGGTCTCCCGCCAGGTTCTCAAGGAAAAGGGAAGCTTCGGCTATGACGGTCTTGGGGACCGCTACGGTGACATGTTTGAGATGGGGATCGTTGATGCAGCTAAAGTCACGATGTCGGCCCTCACAAACGGGGTTTCAGTCGCAACTGTTTTGCTGACCACCGACGCCATCATCACAACAAAGAAAGAAGAAGATGAAGAAGCGGACAGTGGTGAAGACTACGACATGTAGTCCAGCCACATGCAGTCGGGCCGTATGGGGCCTGCCGCATGGGAAATTGAAATAACGAAACAAAGAAAAAGAAAAAAAGAGGTGCAAACATGAAGATTCGACCCATTGACGACCGTGTCGTAATACAGATTCTTGAGGCCGAGGAAACCACCGCAGGTGGATTGGTCCTCCCCGACACAGCCAAAGAAAAACCTCAAAGAGGCGAAGTCATCGCTGTCGGTCCCGGAAAGATCCAGAAGAACGGTAAACGTGGCCCTATGGAACTCACAAAAGGTGACATCGTGATCTTTGGGAAATATGCGGGGTCTGACGTCAAGATCGATGGCAAAGATTTCAAAATCATGCGTGAAAGCGAAGTCCTCGCCCGCCTTGAAGGCGCAAAGGAATCCTCCGGTAAGAAAGCCGGCAAAACGGTCAAGAGGTGAGGTCTACATCGACCCATCAGGAATAGAGAATTAGGAGACACAACAAAATGGCAAAGCAAATCATGTTTGATGAGGAAGCCCGCCGGAAGGTCCTCACGGGAGTAGAAAAGCTCGCGAAGACAGTCAAGGTGACTTTGGGCCCCTCTGGAAAAAACGTCATTATGGAGAAGGCTTTCGGCGCCCCCGAGGTCACCAAGGATGGGGTCACCGTCGCAAAGGAGATCGAACTCGAAGATCCCTTTGAGAACATGGGCGCAAAGCTGGTGCGCGAAGTTGCATCCAAAACAAATGATGTCGCTGGAGACGGCACAACAACCGCGACTGTCCTAGCGGAAGCGATTCTCCGCAAAGGTCAGAAGTTCCTCCTCGCTGGAGTGAACCCCATCGAGCTCCGCAAAGGGATCGACAAAGCCGTCCATCGGGCAATCGAGACCATTGATGACCTCTCCAAGCCGGTTCGCAGTCGAGAGCAAATCGCTCAAGTTGCCACAATCTCGGCAAACAACGACCCCGAAATCGGTGAGCTCCTTGCGGAGGCCTTCGACAAGGTAGGCAAAGAAGGCGTCGTCACAGTCGAAGAAGGCAAAAGCCTTGAGACCGAACTGGATGTGGTCGAAGGCATGCAGTTCGATAAGGGCTATATTTCTCCTTACTTCATCACGGACGTGAACGCGATGGAGGCGGTCCTCGAAAATGCCTACATCCTGATCTCGGAAAAGAAGATCTCCAATGTCCGGGAGCTTCTCCCCATCCTTGAGCAGGCGAGTTCCAGCGGGAAACCCCTGTTGATTGTCGCCGAGGAAATTGAGAGCGAAGCCCTCGCCATGCTGGTCGTCAACCGCTTAAAGGGCATTCTGAATATCTGCGCCATCAAAGCCCCCGGCTTTGGAGACCGCCGCAAGGCGATGCTCCAGGATCTTGCCATCCTTACAGGAGGGACTGTCAACTCCGAAGACCTGGGGACAAAGCTCGAGAACATGACCTTGGCGGACCTGGGTCAAGCCCAAAAGATCCTGGTCGGTAAAGACTTCACCACCATCATGGGCGGCCAGGGCAAAAAGTCTGAGATCAAGGCTCGGGCCGAACAGATCCGCACCCAAATCGAAAAAACGACGAGTGACTACGACCGTGAAAAACTGCAGGAACGCCTTGCTCGCCTGACGGGTGGGATCGCCGTCGTCCGTGTCGGCGGGGCCACCGAGGCGGACATGAAACAGCGCAAGTTCCGCGTCGATGATGCTGTCAACGCCACTCGTGCGGCAACACAAGAAGGGATCGTTCCCGGTGGAGGTATCACCCTTCTCCGCGCATCGACGGCTGTCGAGGAAATGAAAGGCTTAAGGGGAGACGAGAAGTTGGGCGCCATGATCGTGGCGGAAGCCCTCCAAGCTCCCCTTCGTCAGATCGCCCAAAACGCGGGAGTTGATGGCAGCATGATTGTCGCCGAAGCCCTCGAAAAGAAGGATAACAACGGCTACGACGCAGCCTCCGATACATGGGGAGATATGTTCAAAATGGGGATCATCGATCCCGCCTTGGTCGTCAAGGCTTGCATTGAGAACGCTTCCTCCATCGCTGGGCTGATCCTCACCACCGACAGCCTTGTGACTTCTCTCAAAGAAAAGAAAGAGGCCGTGGACGGAGCTGTCCACTAGCTCTCATTCAAAGCCACGAATCATGAGGGGGTCTCATGGTTCTTGAAGAGGATTCTCCTTTCGCAAAGCGCGTTTTAAGAGGAGAATCCTTTTCCTACACTTTCCTCTTCCATCCAAAGCACTCGACCTTCGGAGGTTCTGTTGAGTACAAAGAGGGACTTCTACGAAATCCTTGGGGTCCAAAAAACGGCAACCGAAGTCGAGATCAAATCGGCCTATCGGAAAATCGCGCTTAAGTACCACCCTGACCGGAACAAGGACAACCCTGAAGCCGAAAAAAAGTTTAAAGAGGCTGCCGAAGCTTATGCAGTCCTTTCGGACCCGGGCAAGCGCAAAACCTATGATCAGTTTGGCCACGCGGGTTTGGGAGGCGCAGCCGGAATGGGTGGCGGCCAAGGGTTTGGCTCGATGGAGGACATTCTCAACGCCTTTGGAGATATCTTCTCCGGCTTTGGGGGAGGGGGATTTGAGTCCATCTTTGGTGGAGGAGGTGGGAACCGTCCGCAGCGGGGAGCTTCCCTCCGGGTCGACCTCCAAATCGACTTGGAGGACGTCCTCAAGGGGACCCAAAAGACGATTGAGATCGCACGCTTGGATCAATGCGAAACCTGTGGGGGGAGTGGGGCAAAACCCGGGACTCAACCGGACACTTGCGGAACCTGCGGGGGCCATGGAGAGATCTCACTCAATCAAGGATTCTTCCATGTTCGTCAAGCCTGCCCGAGTTGTAGGGGAACAGGCAAGATGATCACACATCCCTGCGCCACCTGCCGAGGGGCCGGTAAAGTTCGTAAACGGGATCCCATTACCCTGACCATCCCTCCCGGGATCGAAGAGGGGCATGTGGAGCGTCTTCCCGGCAAGGGCGAATCGGGTGAAAACGGCGGGCCTCCGGGAGACCTCGTTGTAGTCATCCATCTCAAAGAGCACGAAATCTTCCATCGCCGAGGTGCGGATCTCTTGATCGATCTGCGCATTCGGTATAGCCAAGCGGCCCTTGGAGGGTCCGCAGAAGTCCCCACGCTGGAAGAAGAAAAAACCGCACGGATCAAGATTCCCAAAGGAACCCAACCCGGGGAAATCCTTCGGCTCCGTGGTCAGGGCCTCCCTCGACCGGATGGTAGGGGCAAGGGCAACCTCCTTGTCCGCATCTCTATCCAGGTCCCCAAGAAATTGACGGCGAAACAAGAGGAGCTTCTCCATGAGCTGGACAAGATTGAGGAGAAGCAGGGGAAAAAAGAGCAGCACAAGGGGCTGTTCAGCAAAATTAGGGATATCTTCTGATGAAAAAGAAACGCAAAGATAAAGATAAGGACCCTTCCAGGAACAAGGAAACCAATCCGGGTACGGAAGAAGAAGAAAGCATGCCTGAAGATCCATCCCAGGCCTTCGAAGAGATTCGGAGACTTCGGAAGGAAAACAAGGCACTCGAAGAAAAACTTACACGGCTCATGGCCGACATCACCAATATTCGCAGGAGACAGGCCGAAGAATTGCTTCGCGCAAGAGAATCCTCCATGGAACGGTTGGCCAATGAGCTGCTGCCCATCGTGGATTCTTTTGAACTCGCCCTCAAGGCGGGAGGAGATCGTGAAAGCATCCTGGAAGGGGTGCAGATGGTCCATTCGATGCTCACAGATATGCTTGGAAGGCATGGGATCCACAAGATCTCCGCCCTTGAAACTCCCTTTGATCCAACCAGGCATGAGGCCCTTGCCGTCCAGGACAGCAAGGATTTCCCTCATGGGACGGTGTTGCAGGTCCACCAAGAAGGCTATGAGATGGGGGACAGGATTCTCAGGCCTGCTCGCGTAGTTGTGAGCCAAAACCCGGAAAAAGAGAATCAAAAAGAACCCCCCAAGAATCCTGAAGAAAACGATTCCGAAGCTGATTCCCCCGGGGAAGCTCCCTAAGGACAAACTTGCCCGGCTCTCCCCGCGTTTGGGGCCCCCCCACAAAGGAGTCGTTGCGTTTCCCTGGACGCACGACCTCATAGAAACAGGGAAAGCAACCCCGGGCCGAAAGCAATATATCCCGATAAAGGAGAAGCCCTCCCCCTTCTCGGGAGGTTCTCAAGACTTTGGGGCCAAAGGATTACACTTGAAACCTTGGAAAGCTGAGGAGTTCGGCGCAAAATTAGGCCATGATCAAACAGACCCTTCTTCCCATCTCCCTCTTAGGTATGGTCCTCCTGGGTCCCGTCCCCGCCCAGAAAACCATTACCAAGAAAAACAAACAAATGGGGGTTCAGTATAAGGTCCCCAAGAGCCTCCAACAGATTCCGATCAACCCCGTCAATGACAGCCCCCACCTCAAGGACCGCTGGTCCGCAACAAAAAAGCCCCTGTATGGAAAAGGGGGGGCCTATTCTTGGGGTATCAGTGTCTTCGAGTTCCATCCCAAAGAAATGGGAAGAAACTCCGCAGTCACAGAGGGAAATTCCCACAAAGCGACCAAACCCGCAGAGAATAAGACGCTGGAACGAATGCGGGCCCGAAATCGCTTTAATGACTTCAAATCCTTTCTTGCCAATTCTCCCCAGTATCGGGTGAAAAACTTCGAGATCCAAGACAAGAAGATGCAACAACGCCGGGGGGATAAGCTGCCCTACAGGCATTTCCGGTGGGTCTCAGGATCAGGAGGTGTGGCTTGGGTTCAAGAAGCGGCTGTGTACCGAACCGGGGGGAAAGAAATCGCAATCCTCGTGCTCTATCCCGATGAATTCAGGAAGAAGCTCGCAAGAACGGTCCGCACTGTCATCACAAGCCTCAAAGTTCTCAAAAAGATCAAAGCGGACAAAGCTCATAAGATCCCTGGGGAGAAGTTTGTTGACATCGATCCCAAACTTCGGCGCCCCCTTCTCGACAAAGCCGCCCTGAGTATCAAAAACCTCAAGGAATGGGACATCTTCGCCACGAAGCATTTCATCGTCCTCTACTCGTCAGAGCCAAAAAAGAAAGCAAAAACCCGAGCCTTCGCCCGCCACATTGCCTCTCGCATGGACGAGATGCATGATGTCTACGAAAAGTATTTCCCCCCCCATAAGAAAATGAAGAAATGGTGGTCCGTCCTGCGGATTTGCCGCAACGGGGAAGAATTCAATCGGTACGGAGGGACCTCGGGGGGGGTGATTGGCTGGTTCAATCCTCTTTCCAAGGAGCTTGTTATCTTCAATGGGAAAGGTCGGTTTTCTGTGGAAACCGTCGCCTTCCATGAAGGCTGGCACCAATATGCTCACTTTTGGTTTCCAGGGGCTCACCTCCACCGCTGGTTCGATGAAGGACACGGAGATTTTTTTGGATCCATGATCCGCAAAGGAAAAAAGCACTGGATTCCCGCCAAATCCAAAATGAGGACTGCCACTATCAAAAGTTTGGTGGCAACTAAGAAATTCGTTCCGGTCAATGCCATCGTCCGCTGGCATACAGATAAGTTCTATGGACCTGGTGCAGCCAATTATTACGCCGAAGGTTGGGCCATCGTCGACTTTCTGAGAAGAGGGCACAAAACTCCCTTCTGGAAGAAGGAATGGGCGAAAATCCTCCCGACCTATATCAAAGTTTCCCTCGAAACTAAGGACACAGACAAGGCCATCGAAGCTGCCTTCAAAGGCGTCGATTGGGAGAAGTTTCAATCAGCCTGGATCAAATACGTCAAAAGAGGGTTATAAAGACCAAGCTATGGCCTTTTCTTCAAGCTCATCCAGCATCCTCTCCTCCCTCTGTCTCCTTCTTTCCTTGGGGGGATGCCGCATTTCAAGGCGACAGCCTACCCAAGTGCCAGTCGTCTGGATCCAAACAACCAGGGGCTTCGAACAAGGCGTCAGCACAGAGGAAGGAATCATCTTCTTGGGGCGGACAGCTCAGAAGGGACCTGTCAAGGTCTCCTATCTCCTGGGTCCTTCCCCATTGGTCGAAGCAGGAAGGATCCGAAAAGGGCAGGGTCCTCTTCATTTCGTAGACTTAGAGGTGTCCATTCCAAAGGCCCCCATTTCCTTTCGGGCGCCAACAAAGGGAGATCCCCTATCGATCATTCTGTATGACGGAAACACTCCCAGGTTTTTCTCTACGCGAGTGAGCCAAGACTCCAGGGTTCAAGGAACCGCCCTGGAAGTTCCTTCCGGGTATCACCCCAAACCCAGCGATATTGGGGCCGGGGTTTTTACCCAAACCGAAGAGGGTCCGGCCCTTGTCGGTCTTCTCCAAGGAGTCGCTCATATGGAGGGAAAGTCCTGGCTGCTGATTGCGGGTCGAGAAACCTGGAAAACCCATTTTTTGAAACCCACTCCTTCGGAACAAAAAAAAGAAGTCTTTTATCGGGCCGATGGGACTCGGACCATTCGGAAGACCTTTCGTTGAAAACTCTCGGGGACTTGCCAAGCACCACCCAGTTCTGTCCCCCCTTTACAGGTCCTTTTCATGCATCTAAGCCTTGGTCTCCCTAAACGATCGCAGAAACAAAACGATCCCAGACATCCAATGTCAATTTTCCCGCCAAAAGCTGGGGAGAAGGATTGCCAGGGGGGCATAGACCTCAAGGCGCCCGAAAATCATAATCAAAGAAAGCAGGTACTTGGTTGAATCCGCAAAAGACCCAAAGGATCCATAAGAGCTGATATCAATCCCTGCCCGATTGGCCGGAATCAAACTCCCTTCGGGTCCGGGAACCAGGGCGGTAAAACCCGGCCCCATGTTATTCAGACAGGTCACAACGGAAGTGAAACTCGAGAATGCATCCAAGTTCGGCTCCAGCGCCAGAACCAAAATACTCCCCGCGCCTAGGATCAAGATCCAGGCAACAAAGAGAGCCAACACAGAATCGATCACTTCCTGCTCGAGCTTGCCTCCTCCCAAGCGAAGGGGCTCGATGCTTCGAGGTTTCAAGAATTTACGGATCGTCCGCCCCAGAAGCTTAAAGAGGATCAGAATCCTTGCGGCCTTAAGCCCTCCTCCTGTAGATCCCCCGCAAGCTCCCCCCAGCATGATGAGGACAAGCAGTCCCTGAGCCAGCAGAGGCCAAGTCAGAAGATTGGAATTGGCAAAACCTGTTGAGGAGATCAAGCTTGCAGTTTGGAAAGAGGAATCCCGCAGGCATTCGCCAAGGTTCCCATAGTCGTGAAGCCGCCCAATTTCTTCCTTCGCATCAATCAGGCTGCTTTGGGACCAAAGGATCCCTGCGATGAGTAGGCCCCCGATCACAAAGGTCAGGAGATAAAATCGAAACTCGGGGTCCCCGAAAAACACGTAGAACCCCTTCTTCAAAAAGATGGGAATCCGGCGCAACCAATGGAAGGGGAGGTGGAAGGGAGAACTCTTTGGAACTCTTTGCTCTGTTGGATCGAGGAAGGGGTCCAACTGAAGGGGCTTGGATCTTTGCATCGTCCGACGCCAGACCCCTCCCAGTTTGTAGTAAAGACCAAAGTTGGTCCCCGCAAGGATCATCCCAATGATGGCAACCCATTCGACGCCGAGGCGACCAAACTCACCCACACTAAAATCCCGAGTGGAGAAGCCTCCGGTCGCAATCGTAGCGAAAGAATGGCACACCGCCTCAAAGGTGTTCATACCGAAGTAGTGAAACCCCAAAACCAGGGCTAGGGTCATCCCTGAGTAAATCCAAAAAAGCACTTGAGCCGACTGCCGAATCCGGGGCCGGAGCCCTTCTTTGCTGACTCCCGGGACTTCGGCTTGAAAAAGAGTCTTCTCGGTGATCCCCAGTGCAGGAAGAAACACCAAAAACATAACGACAATCCCAAGACCTCCCATCCAATGAGTCTGGGCTCTCCAAAACAACAACGATTTGGGCAGAGAGCTGATCCTTGGAGTCCCCGCAGAACCGAAGGTAGAAGAGCCAGTAGTGGTCAAACCACTGGTTGTTTCAAAGACCCCCGACGCAAAATCCAAGGCACCCGAAAAAAGATAGGGAAGGGCACCTATAAGGCTGGCAAAGATCCAGATGGAAGCGACAACAAGGATGCCCTCTTTTCGAAAAAAATCTCCCTTACCCCGTTTGCCCCAAAAGAAGAGCCCGGCTCCAAAAGCACAACCTACCAGAGTTGAGAGCAGGAACCCCCGCATGGGGTGAAAGATGGAATCCGGGGGACTGTCATGTTCCAAGAAAAGCCCCACGAGAGGCGGGATCAACATGGACAGGGAATAAAAGAAAAGAAAGATCCCGAGGACCTTGGCGACAGAGTGGACATGAACGCCAATCCCGCTTCCGAGCCTTCTCTGCATTTCTATCCTAACCCCAGGATTTCGACGACCTTTCGCTCTGCCTTACTGAGAAGGAAGAGAATGACATGATCACCAACCCGCAACTCGTCCTCTCCCTTTGCGATCAAAAGTTCCTCTCCACCATCGGGGAGAGTGCGGCGAATCACGCCGAAACGAACTCCATGAGGAATCGGGATATCTTTGAGTTTTTTTCCTACGTATTTGCTCCGAGTTTGAACGACTCCCGCACAGACCTTTGCTGCCCCCTGCCCGAAGAGAGCAAGAAGTTCCAAGCGACCCGCGTGAACAAGGTTCATGATGGCGTCTGAGCACAAAAGGCGCGGTGAAACCGCACGAGTAATCCCGATCTCCTGGTAAAGATCGGTATAAGCGGGGCGGCTGACCAAAGCCACTGTCCGCTCACACCCAAGCTTGCGTGCAATTTGACAGGAAAGGAGGTTCTTTTCGTCGATTTCGCTTGCTCCCACAAAACAGTCTGCATCCGGAACCCGCTCTTCCAAAAAAATTTCCGGAGCCGGGCCTTCGATGAGAAGCACTGTCGTATTCCGAAGCTTCTCCGAAAACTCCTCGCTGCGCTTTCGATTCTCGCAGAGAAGGGTGATTTTGACCCCATGGTCTTCCAGATACTGCGCAGCTCGAAGCGCAACACCACTCTCCCCATAGATCACGGCCCTCCTCGTCCGGCCTTTGTGATGCCCCACCCATGCCTCAAACTGTTCGACGTCCGCTGGGGTTCCGAGAACATAGAGTCGATCCCCTACAGCGAACTGATGGTCTCCGCCGGGGATCATAGTGCCCTCTTTTTCTTTTCCCACCGCCACGATCAGGACATTGCGAGGAAGCTTGATGTCCTTCAAGGGCTTCCCGGGCATCGGAGAACCTTCTCGAATGGGGACCACCCGCAAAGTCACGCGCCCATCCAAGAACTCTTCTACCGCTACAGCCTGGTTTCGGCGCACAATCTTGGCAATCTCCCCCGCAGCCAAATCCTCGAGACTTAGTAGGCGGTCGAAAAGGAGGTTGCGCCGCAGAAGACTGCGGTAGTTTTTATAGGGGCCCTTGTCTTTGACCCGGACAATTGCTTGGCGAGAGCCCATGCGCCGGGCCAGGAGGCAGCTCAATAAATTGACCCTGTCACAGTCCGAAACGGCGATAAACAAATCCATGGAACTGGCATCCGCCTCATCGAGGACATGAGGATGGGTACCGTCCCCGCAGTAGGTCTGTACATCCAGAGCCTCCCCAATCCGTTTGATCTTGATCGGATCAGGGTCCACCACCGTGACTGCATGCTTGGCCCGAGAAAGTTCTTGGGCAAGATGGAAGCCAACTTCCCCCATACCAACGATGAGAATCCTCATAAACCGCGAAGCATAGGCCGGAAACCTCCTGATTGCAGCCGTCTCCTCACAGCTTCTGGCCCGGGTGGACCCTGCGAACTCCTTGCCCTTGACAATTCTGAGGGCATCCTTTCGGCTTGGGGATCCTGTTTTTCTGCCTTCTCCCCTCCAACTTTCATGATTTGGCTTTTAGACAACCGAGACAGTTTCGTCTTCAATCTGGAGCAAGCCTTCCGAGGCTTTGGCTTTAGGACCCGGACGACACGAAGTGACCGAACGAACCCGGAAGAAATTTTTTCCGCGGCCCCCAGGGCTTTGGTTCTTTCTCCAGGTCCCGGAAGGCCAGCCGAAGCGGGCTGCCTTCTCCAAGCCATCGCCGAGGCTCCCCCCGACCTCCCCCTTCTTGGTGTCTGCCTCGGCGCCCAAGCACTCATTGAGCAATCAGGGGGACATCTCAGGCTCTGCAAAGAAGTATTCCATGGGCGGACATCCCTAATTCACCACAGGGGAGATGGGCTTTTTAGGGGATTCCCCCAACCCTTCGAGGTCTGTCGTTATCATTCCATCGCCGCCGACCCTGAAACCCTTCCATCATGCTGGAAGGTCGAGGCTTGGAACTATGACGCCGACGGCACTCAAATTCCTCAAGGGATCCGGCATCGAGAACTCCCCCGCATCGGCTTCCAATTTCATCCCGAATCCTTTCGAACCCCTCAGGGAATCGAACTCCTCCGACGGGTCTTCGAGATCTTATGAAACCCTCCTCCCACAAAGCTCTCCTTCAGGCCGAGGGCCTTTCCAAAGCCTTCAATGGAACTCCTGTCCTTCGAGACCTCGACCTCGAGATCGAACAGGGTGCCTGCCTGGGCTTGGTAGGGCCTAACGGAACGGGCAAAAGCACCCTCTTTCGCTGCCTCCTCGGTTTGGTCCACCTCGATGAAGGAAGGGTTTGCCTGGGAGATGGCCACATTCCAGGCAACTCCCTCGGCATACGTAAGGCGGCCAGCTTCCTCCCAGGGGAGAACACCCTCTATGATTTCCTCAAAGGCCGGGAGGTCCTGGATTTCGGGCTGTCCTTTTATTCTCGGATGGACCCTGAAGTGGAGGAACTCTGTGCCCAAGCCTTTCCCCTCCCCCTGGAGCAAAAGGTTCGAACCTATTCCGCCGGCATGAAGCAGCAGCTCGCGCTCCGAATCGCTCTTTCCCCGGAGGTCCCCCTCCTGATCCTTGACGAACCCGACAAGGCATTGGACCCCAACCTGCGAGAAATCCTCCACTCCATCCTTCACAGACTCCGAGAAAAGGGGCGCACTCTCTTCTTGGCCACCCATCACCTCGATGATCTTGACACCATCGCCGAGGATGTCACCTTCTTGATCCACGGAAAGCTTCTTCGAGGAGAGGCGATCACTCCCACACGAAAACGCCTAGAACAACGAGTAAGAGTGCAACTTCGAGAAGGTTGCAGCCTTCCTCCCCTCCCCCAAGGAGTCAGCGTCCACGCCTACCCGCAAGGCTTCGTCCTGGATCCTCCCCCAACCCTCCCCCCCAATGAACTCGCAGCCCTTCTCCTTCCTCTAGATCCCATCCGTTTGGAATTTGGAAAACCCCCCCTTCTTGAGCTCTACCAGGCCCTAAAGAATCACGGCAAGGATCAGGCTCCATGAAGATCTCCAAAAAAACCTGGATCGAAATCCGGGGAATGACCTTTGTCTACTTCCTCCTCCTCGAAGTCCTCCTCATCGCCACCCTCCAATACTGGCCTCAGATTCGGGAAGCTCTCGAGAAAAACACCGGAGTCTTCGTCAATCTCATGCCAGGTGACTTTCTCAAGCGCATCGTTCGTGGCATGGCCAACAAATCCCCCGACTTCGCCTACAGAGCCTACATCGCCACCGAACAATTCTTCCGAAGCGTCAACATTGTGGGGATCGCCGCAGCGGTTCTTCTCGGGACAGGGACCATCGCCCGGGAACGGGAAAACAGGACTCTCGAATTCCTTCTCTCCCGCCCGGTCAAACGCTCAAGCATCCTCTGGTCCAAAACTTGGTGCCTGATGCTTGCCGTCACCATCCCCATCTTTTTGAGTTCGGCAACCATCATCCCCATCACCAAAATGTTGGGCTTCCCCTACCAATTAGAATGGGGTCCGATCTTCCTCGCCTCCTTCCATGGCTGCCTCTTTGTCCTCCTCTTTCTTCTGATCGCCATATCCGCCTCCACACTTTTTAGAGCCCAGGTTCATGTGGCCTTCTTCGTCGGAGGCCTGATCGTCACAGAGGTCGGCATCTATTTCATCAAAGGGCTGCGGGAAACAAGCCTGTTCATGCTCTCCGATTTCGATGTCTACATGCCCATCCTTGCTGGAAATCGTTCTGCGCTCAGTATCTTTTTCACCTGGGATCTATGGCTCCTTCTCGCCATCCTTCTGCTCTATTGGTTTACCCTCCATAGATTCAAAAAAATGGATCTATGAAAAGCGAGGTATTCGAGAACCCTCAAAACATGCGCCTATCCACAAGATTTCGCTTAGGGAGGATCGCCCTTCGGGAGGGGTTGCGAGTCCTCGCTCTCCCCTTTCACCTCTTGGCCTTTGCGTTCCGACGCAAGGCTCTCGTCGAGCGAATGACGGCACTCCTCCAGGGCAGCCCAGCCTCCAGAGAAGCAAGCAACCCCAAGGAACGCTTCCGAAAGAGGGCAGGCTTGGAATCTCCTCCCAAGCGCATCTTGATCGCTTACGGAGAAGCTTCCGGTGAAGCCCATGCACTCCGCCTGGTCCAAACCCTCCGCGAAAGCCACCCGAACCTCCATATCGAAGCCTTCGGCGGTTCCGGTCTCGCAAAGCTGGGTATCAAGGTACATGTGAACCTTGTGGATCAAGCGGTCATGGGCATCAAAGGAGTCCTCGCCCTCCTGCCTTTTTTCTTTCGTGTAACGGGAACCTTTCTCGAGCTTTTAGATGACAGCCCCCCTGATCTCTTTATCCCCATTGACAATCCCGGCCTCAACCTCCTCCTTGCAGAACAATGTAAAAAGCGAGGGATTCCGGTTCTCTACTACATCTGCCCTCAATATTGGGCCTGGGGTCCCTGGAGATTGCGGCGTTTCTGCAAAGCCGTCGCCGGAGCCATTTCCATCCTTCCCTTCGAACCTCCCCTCTTCGAGAGTATGGGCCTCCCCACTGCCTGTGCAGGACATCCTCTTCTTCAAAACCTAACGGCCCCCCTTCCCGAAACAGAACGAAAGCCCAACCTTTTGCTCTTGCCGGGGAGTCGCAGCAAAGAAATCCGACGCAACCTCCCGGGAATGTTGCGCGTCTGGGAGGCCTTCCGAAACAAACACCCCGAAGCGGGTTGCAAGATCCTCCAAAGCGGGACAAAACAGGAGGTCAGCATTCGAAATATGCTTGGGCAATGCTCCCACCCTCCCATCCTGGTGTTTGGCGACCCATCGGAGGAGCTTGGCCGAGCCCGGCTTGCCCTCGTAAAGTCAGGGACCGGGAGCTTGCAAACCTCCCTCCAGGGGACGGCTTTGGTCGTGGTCTACAAACTGGGAAACCCTCTGGAAGAATGGCTCGGCAAGCTCCTCCTCACGGTTCCCTGGATCGCAGCCACCAATCTCGTCCTTGGCCGAAAAGCCGTCCCCGAGTTCTGCTTTGCGGGCGAGGAAGATTGGAGCAAGGTCACAGAGGCCCTCTTAACTCTCTGGGAGCAGGGTTCCCCTCGAAAGGAAATCAAAGCTGCACTGGGGGAATGTCGGCAAGCCCTCACCGGCCCGGGGGCCGATCACCTCGTCCGGGAATGGATAGGCCCCTCTTAGGGGTGGAAAAGTTTCTTACTGCTAATC
This sequence comes from Planctomycetota bacterium, assembly GCA_026984035.1. Lineage (GTDB taxonomy): Bacteria > Planctomycetota > UBA1135 > UBA1135 > HyVt-539. The sequence goes on along the minus strand of JALSSW010000159.1, from coordinate 21,301 downwards.
TATCGCAACCTGCAGCAGTTCCCTCTTTCGATTCAAGTTCCTCCTTTCCCTGCCGTTTATGCACCGGGAGTATTTTTTATGGTTTTTAGCTCCCATAGCGGAGCCCTTTTCCCCTGACTCCCCTTCAAAAACCAAGGAAAAAGGAGTTTCTTCATGAACGTACCTATTCTCTCTCTCGCCCTTTTATTGCCCCTCCTTGGAAACCCATCCCCTCACAGGGTTTCCCAAAAAACAAAAGACGTGGCGATCGTGATCGTCAACCCCAAAAACCCGACAAAGGATTTGAAGCTGGCGGAGCTAAGAAAAATCCTAAGCCTTCAATCGAGGCGCTGGTCCAATAAAGCCAAGGTCCGCCTTCTCCTCCCCAAAACAGGATCCAAGGCCCAGCGAGTCCTCCTGAAGAGGATCTACAAAATGAACATCAAGAGTTTAAAGAAGTACTGGGCCAAGATGCTTTATACAAACAAAATCCCATCCAAACCTAAAACCGCAGGGACCATCAAATCCATCAAAATGGTCATGAGAAAAAGTGGAGGGATTGCGGTGGTGATGAAAAAGGCCCTTCCCAAGGGAATCAAGGTCAAAATTCTCACCATCGATGGGAAATCCCCCGGCATGAAGGGATATCCCCTTCAATAATTTCGCACGCCCAGAAGAAAACTCAATTCGTTTCCAGGAGTATGCCCTCATGTACCCAAAGACATTTTTTTTGACATTCTGCCTTCTCGTGGCCTCCCTCTCGGCTCAGGTGGCCCACCCCCCAGCGACCTTCCAAAGATCCCGAATCAAAGCGCTTGAGAGTTCGATTCGAAGATTGGAAACCAAGCTTAACTCTCTCGAGTCTCCGAGTCGTATCCTCTTTCAAAATGGGGAGGAGGACGAAGAGGATGAGGGCGATGAAGATGAAGCCAAACTGACCATCAGTGGTTTTGGACACGTTCAGTTTGATTACCAACATGTTTCCATGACAGGTGGGGGGACGACCAACAATGACGCTTTTGCTCTCGGGGGACTCGATCTCTTCCTCCGCTCCCAACTGAATGAAAAGGTCTCCTTTCTTAATGAGACCGTATTCGAACCCAACTCAGCGGGAGAAAACGTCTTGGATGTGGAGCGGCTCATCATCAAGTATGAGATCAACGATGACTTCAACATCCAAGCAGGACGCTTTCACAGTTCCTTTGGATACTGGAACCGAGCCTATCACCATGGCGAGTTCCTTTCGACCAGCATTGGGCGCCCTGATGTCCTCAAGTTTGAGGATGACGGAGGGCTTCTCCCCATTCACATTATCGGCCTTCTCTTCGAGGGTCGCCAAGAAACCGAATCCTTTGAATTCGCAGGCAACTTGGAGATCGGTAATGGGCGCGGCCCGGTCCCCGATCCTCCCCAGATCGTTGTAGATGGGACCTTGGGAAAATCCATCAACCTACACCTCACTGCCAAGCCCAAGGCCATCGAAGGTCTAGAAGTGGGAGTTGGTGGCTACCTCGATAGAATCCCTGTCAACACCGACGCAACCAAAGGGACCGTCCATGGAAAACTGAATGAAAGTATCTTTTCCTTCCAAACTACGTACCAAAAGGATGAATGGGTGTTTCTTGGAGAAGCCTTCTTCATCCACCATGGAGGAGGGGGCAGTGCCTCAGCAGACTCGAGTGGCTATTACTTCCAGCTCTCCTATCAACAGGACGACTGGACTCCCTATCTAAGGTTCGACGCGATTCATGTCAGCAACCAAGATGTTTACTTTGCGACCTTAGATGATCGTAGGACCATTGCTCTTGGGGTCCGCTATGACTTCGCGGAGATGAACGCCTTAAAATTGCAGGTTTCCTTTACCGACGTCAACGCGGCCACCGGGGCTGACTCAGAAGAATGGACTTTCAGCTCCCAGTGGTCCTTCGGGTTTTAAAAGGAAACCTGCGATTCATTGCTTTTCCAATCCTAGGGGTTACGAGCCAAAAACGGTCTCAATCTTACTGAGAAGCCAACCCAAAAGAAGTTTGGGAGGAATCCCGAACTTGATCTTGGGGGTCGGTGAAAGAGCCTGCCCCAAGATCTTGATCGGGAGTTTGATTGGAAGAGCAGGATAACTCTTGCTGACCTTGCCCTTTTTGTCAGCGTTGCCGAGGGGAAGGGGAACGAAGGGAGTCGCGAGCCCGATGGTCAAGGCCTCGATGGAGGAGCTTCCTTTGTAGAGCACGGTTTTGCCTTTTTTAAGCCCCAGGAACAGGAGAACCGGAGCTCCCGGGAGAGCGCCGCTGACTGTCAAGGTAGCTGTCCTGCCGGTCTTCTTAACACTGAGATTCAGCTTTTGGGCAGAAGAAGCGGTGGAGAAGATCCCAAGGGCCAAGAAGGCCAGTGCGAAGGATTGCAGAGTTTTCATGAAGGTGGACTCCAAAAATAAGAAAAGAGTAAGAAAAATGATCGTGGGTCAATCCCACATGCGTCAGGACATCAATTGAGTATATTTTAAATCGATCGATCCCTCAAACCCAGGGGAAAACTCCTTCCCGTAGGTGGGCAAGAAAATCTCGGATCTTTATTTTAAGATCCATTCCCCCTCCCGGACTTCGACCCTCCCTTCTTCCCTCAGTTTTTCAAGCCCCGAAACCAAGGAGCGAAGGGCGTAACGAAGCACTTCCTCGCTCACATCATCATAGGTCTTCGCAAGAATTTCCGGTAATTCCCGCGCTCCTTCCCTCAAAACCTTGAGCAGCTTTTCTTCGCGCTCTCTTCGGTGATCAATGTAATACAGAAGCAGCTCTCGCCCCCTGGGGTGGGCAGGGCCATGGGCGGGATAGAGAGTTTCAATCTCCAACTCCAACATCCGATTGAGGCTCTTGAGATAGGTCGCGAGATGCCCTTCGTGGGGATCAATTACTATCGTTGATAGAGTTGAGCAGAGGTCCCCTGCAATCAGAGATCGATAGCGACTTTCATAAAAGGCAAGGTGCCCCCGATGGTGCCCGGGTGTTTCATGGACGACTAATCTCCAATGGGGACTCCCGTCGGGAGCTTCACCCAGGTCAAGGACGTCCCCTTGCTTGAGTGCTCGACTAGGAATTCCATGAAGATCCAAGGGAAGTTGTTCAAGACTCTCAGGAGCCGCAAGGACAGGTAGAGATCGATCCTTGGCAAAGTAATGGACTCCTCCTACATGATCGGGATGAGAGTGGGTGAGAAGAATGCCTTCCAGCCTTGCGCCTTCGGCACAGAGTTCATCCAATCGGGCGTCCAGGCGAGCCCACTCGGAAGGGGACTCGGTTCCAGGATCCACGAGATACAACCTGCGATGGCCGACAAGCAAGGTATTGGTAGTGGTCGCGGGTGGAACGGTCTCCGTGGACAGGGCCGCCAAGAGAATACCCGGACTGAAATAAACGGGATGGAGTTTGCCCTCGGCAAGGCGTTCTCCTTCGGCGCGCGCGGCTTCTTCCAAACCATCCACTCCATGCTTAAGAAGGAGACGCAGGAAAAGAAGAACGGGAGGAACAATCCGCATCTCTCCTCGAGTCCAAGCCTGCAAAGCCTCTCTCGGCTTGAGGAATCGAAGCTCATCAAACTCCCCACTTGCTAAATGAACTTCCTCTCCCTCCCGAAGTTCCAACAAAAAAAACCGGGTCTCATAGCGCTTGGGAGCAAAGGGCGGAGTGGTCAAAGTTGTCAAGGAGCGGAGGCGCCCTGCAGCTGAGGCTCCAAGTTTGAGTCCCACCTCCTCTTCCAATTCCCGCCGGGCGCAGCGAAGGAGGCCTTCTTCACCTTCCCCATCCTCAGAATCCAATTTTCCGCCTGGGAACGCGTAGTAATCCCCGAAAAACCGAAGCGCGGGAATGCGATGCCCCAGAAGGACCTCATCATCTTTGAGCACTAAGACTGACGCAGAAAGGCGAGCCTTCAATCCCTTGCCTCCGAGCCGAAAAGGTATCGATGAAAGAGAGATCGGCACTCGCGGAGAATGTGCCGTGAACAGGACTCGTTTTTTTGGTGAGCTTCGGAAGTATCGCCAGGCCCCAGATTGACGGCATCCATGCCCATTGCGGAGAGCCTCCCCACATCAGTCCAAGCTTGTTTGGCCTTGCGGGTGAGGCTCCCCCCAGCGCTCGCTTCGATCTGTTGAAGAACGGTGTTGTCCCCGCAGACGCGCCCCGAAGGACAAAGATCTTTCCATTCGAGTTCAAACTCTTCGCTTTGGAGCTTGTCCCCCACAAAGGCTTCGAGCCAAGCTTTGGCATCATCAATGCTACGATCGGGACCAAAGCGAAAATTCAGGTTGAGAGTGCAGGAGGGGGGGATGACATTACGGGCGCCCTCAAAGGAGACCATGGTGGCTGAGAGTACTTCTTGAAACCGCAACCCATGAAACTCGATCTCTCGAGCAGGAAGATTGCGAAGGGCCTCAAGGAGAGGACCAGCAGCATGGATGGCGTTATGTCCAAGCCAAGGGCGTGCAGAATGAGCAGCCTGTCCCTTGATCCGCACTTCGGCGTGCATGGTGCCGAGGCAACCCAGTTCCCATTGTCCATTGGTCGGCTCCATGGCGATCGCGAGGGAAACATCGGAGAAATAAGCCGGTGCCGAAGCCACGATCTCGGGCATCCCGGAATCCGCGTAGGGGCCTTCTTCTCGGGCGTAGAGTACAAACCCCAGGTCGACTTTGGGCTCTTCCAACACTGCCCGCTTGCAAAGATCCAATATGAGGGCATCCCCTCCCTTCATGTCCGAGGCCCCAAGCCCGAAAATACGATCCCCTTCTACGCGAGGGGGGTTTTCCCCTTGGCTGGGCACCGTGTCCAGGTGGCCCAGAAGAAGGAGTTTGGGTTTGCCTTTGGTCCAGGGGCGGGGACGAAAGGCTAGGTTATCGCCGGCGACTACAACCTCGTCGGCTCCGATGCGGGACAAGTATTCTTCGCAAAAGAGGCGGATGTCCTGTTCATTTCCAATGACCGAGGGGATCGCAAGAAGCCCAAGAAGGAGTCGCTCAAGGGAATTCAGGTCGGGGTTCTTTTCATCGCTCATGAAAGCGCGAAGCTCCTGAGAACATCATTCAAGGAAGTCTTTTTATCCGTGCTCTCGCTCCTTTCCCCAATGATCAGCGCACAGGGCAGATCATAGGTTCCAGCGGGAAAGGACCGGGGGCGCGTTCCGGGAATCACGACACAGTTCTCGGGGATCTCACCCTGGACCTCTCGAGCTTCCTTGCCCCGCACGTCAAGGATCTTTGTGGATTTTGTCAACACAACTCCGGCCCCGAGAACGGCGCCGCGGCGGATAAGCATGCCTTCCACAACAACGCAGCGGGATCCAATAAAACAATCATCCTCGATAATCACCGGCCGGGCGCCGGGCGGTTCCAGGACACCCCCAATCCCGACTCCACCGGAGAGATGAACACCCTTGCCGATCTGCGCGCAGGATCCGACGGTCGCCCAGGTGTCCACCATGGTCCCCGCCCCCACAAAGGCGCCGATATTGACAAAACCGGGCATGACCACAACTCCTCTTTCCAGAAAAGAGCCATAGCGAACCACTCCACCTGGGACCACGCGGATTCCTGCAGCATCGAGATCACGCTTGAGGGGGACCTTGTCATGAAAAGGAATCGGGGCTTCGATATCCTCCACCATGGGCGAGATCGCGAAATAAAGACAAACCGCCTCTTGGATCCAGGAATGGACCGTCCATGTTCCATCATCCTCCCGTTCAGCGACCCGCAGCCTCCCCTGGTCCAGGTCTTCGATCACAGAGTGAATCGCCCGCCTATGGTTTTCGCTCTCCAACAAGCTTCGATCGGCAAAAACTTCCTCGATCAGCACCTGCCTTTTGTCTGCTTTGTTTGTCATGTTCTTTCCTCTTCCCTCTTTACCACTGGGCTCATTCCGAATTTCCCGAGAGTGCTTCTATCGTCGGAATACACTCCAGGGCCCGCTTACAATCTTCCACGCCAGGCACAAGCGCGAAGCGAAACCACTCCTCGTTTCCAGGACCGAAAAACGAACCGGGCGAAACAATGACTCCCTTTTCAAGGAGTCTCTTGGCCAGCTCTAGATCCAAAAGTCCTGGAGGGCAGGCCACCCAAAGATAGAAGGTCGAAGTCGTTTCGAGAACTGTAAAACCCCGCGCCCGCAGCCCCTCAAGCATGACTTCTCGTTTCTGCCGAAAGATCTCCCGACGTTCTTCGACATGGACCTCATCCCCCCAAGCTGCTTGGCTCGCCGCCTGCTCATAGACAGGCATCGCCTGCCCCATTCCCGCGCGGCAACGGCTGTAAAGATCGAGGAGGCCCGCATCCCCACAAACCATTCCTGAGCGATAGCCCGTCATTCCCGAACGCTTCGACAACGAATGAAAGGCAAGACAGCCCTCTCCACCGAATTCGAGCAGACTTCTGGGTTTCTTTCCAAAGTAGATTTCCGTGTAACACTCATCGGAGCAGAGAATAAACCCATGCCGCTCCCGAGCTTCAACCCAAGCCCGGAACAGATCATCAGGCAAATCCCGCCCTGTGGGATTGTGGGGATAGTTCAACCAGACGATTGCGGCCTTATCCAAGACTTCTGGGGGAACTAAATCAGGGCGCATGAGGTAGTCATTGGCCGCATGGAGGGGGACAGGATAGGTCTTGGCCCCGGCATAAAGACTTCCGATCTCCATCACAGGGTACCCTGGTCTCGGAAAAACGACCGTATCCCTCTCCCGGCTCGGATCCACAAGGACCAGGGGAAGATGGAAAATCGCCTCCTTGCTTCCCCTGCTCGGGAGGGCCTGGGTCTCGGGATCCAGAGAAACACCAAAACGCCCCTCGAACCATCTGCAAAAAACCCTCCGCAGTTCCGCCTCTCCCTTCACGCTCGGGTATTGGGACACCCTTGGGACTGCTGCCTGCAGGGCCTCTCGGATCAATGGAGCCGTTGCTTCCTTGGGATCGCCCGTTCCGAAATCAAAGACCTCCACTCCCTGCTCCTCGAGAGCCTTCTTGCGGCGGGCAAGCTCCAACATGGGATAGGGCTTTAGAGCCAGAATGCGTTCATTCATCGGATTCCTCCATCCAGCCATGCGGCGGTATTGGGAGCCAAGTGGGGTGATGTCCTGAGACGTTTTTGGAGAACTTCGAGATCGGAGGGGAGATCCACGTCGAGGGCGGCTTTGAGAATAGAGACGCGAAGCCCTAAAGCTAGAGCATGATCCAGGGTCCGTCGAAAGACACTGCCCCCCTCTGAATGATCCCCCAGAGGGAGCCCCCGAAAGAGGGAAGGCTCCGGATGCCCAAGGCCGATCAAGTAATATCCCCCCCCCAGGTCGGGTCCAAGGACCAATTCACAGGCCCCACCTTCCAAAAGCTGAAAGGCCTCCTCCACCCGAGCATCCTCCAAGTCGGGAGAATCGCTATTCCTGAGCACAATGGGTCCAAAACCCTCCGCAAAACCCTCTCGAAAGGCCTCCTCCATCCGCTCCCCCAAATCCGCTCCCCGCTGCGGACAAAGAGGGACACCCATTTTTTCTCCCAAGCCGGGCGCGGGTTGGCCCGTGAGAGCCAGGCGAACTGTGCATCCAAGGGCCAATTCAAGGCGTTTCGCCCCCGCACAGACATCGACCAAAAATGCCTCATAGAGTCCGGCCGCTCCAGCAGCGCTCAAAGGGGGACAGAGGCGGGTCTTTACTTCCCCTTCTCGGGGAGTCCTACCAAAGAGGAGAAGTAAGGGTTTTGAAGCCATGGAGGAATCCTACCCGGGATGATTCCTGAGATCATGCAGCGTCAGGGAGGCCCCTGATTCGCATTTCATGATGAACCATTGACCCAAACTTTCGTTCAAATCCCGAATCCATCTGGCCAGAGAGGGCTAGGGATCCGTATTGTGGGGAGGCTTTCGCACGTCTTCCACTCCCAACCGAGAGAATTCATTCATGTTACTTTCAAGTCCCCTTCTCCTTGTTACTGCTTTACTGATCCCCCAAGGCCCTCGGCCGACCCAGATCAAACTGGTCAAATCCCGGATCGACCAACTCATCCTTTTGATCGACAAAAAAGGAACCGGGAGTGTGCGCGAGGCCGCCCAATACATCTGCTCCCTCATCCATTCCCACCGCCATTACAGCCTCGAAGACGGCCCCCTGATGAGAAAACCCTTAGCCATCATTTTTCGGGGGCGCGGACCAAAGGGACTCTTCGGAAAAGAAACCGAGCTCAAGGAAAAAATCGAGACGACACGTTGGGTCCTGGAAGCCTTGAAACTCCTCGACACAGAACCCCTCGTCCAAAAAGAAACCCGAGTGGCTCTTCTCCGAGCCGCTGGACCCGAAGCCCTTCAATCTCCCTTCAATCCGCAAAAGCTCTCTTCCTTGGATGGAACCGACCCCATCAGCCTGCTCCTCAGAGCCGTGGGGACATACGAACTTCTCACAGGGAAAAAGAAAGCGCTCAGCAGGACAGAGGCTGGAGCCTTTCTCCCCTTTCAGCAAAAAGCCCTGGACTGGCTGCTGAGCCAACAAAAACAGGGGATGTGGTTTATCCCTATCGGGAAAAACAAATTGGTCCCTGACCCAGGAACCACTTCGCTTTGCCTTGCAGCTCTCGCCAGCAAACCCTCAGCCCAGCGCAATGCCCACGAAAAAAAGATCCTCGAGCAGGGCGTAACTTTTTTACTGAAGTCCCAGCGCAAGGACGGCAGCTTCTCCCCGGAACTCCCCAACTATGTTACCTGCGCGGCAGTCCTTGCACTCTCGGCGATCCCCAGTAAAGAAGCCAAAGTGGCCATTCAAAAGGCAAAGGACTTTATTCTATCCATCCAAAATATCGAGCGTAATGGATACCGGCCAAGCGACCGGGACTATGGCTCCATCGGCTATGGTGGAGATCGGCGGGGAGATGTTTCCAATACTCAGATGGCCATCGAAGCCCTTCGACTTGCCGGCTTGACTCCCCAGGACGAGGCGATTCAAAAAGCTCTGATCTTTTTACGGCGTTCCCAAAACCTCGGTGGACCTGGGTCATGGAAAACCACTCGAAAAACAGAAGACGGCCGAAAGGTCCCCGTAAGGGCCGGGAATGACGGCGGCTCCGCTTATTATCCCGGGGTTTCCTCCGCTGGCTACGATGACAACTCCGATGGTAGCCAATCCCCCCGCTCCTACGGTTCGATGACCTACGCCCTCCTCAAGTGCTACGCCCTCGCAGGCCTCCCAAAAAGCGATCTTCGGCTTCGGTCCGCCCTTGCTTGGTGCACCAAGAATTTTACCCTGGACGTCAATCCCGGATCCAAGCCATCCCTTGGAGAAAAGGCCAAATACCAAGGGCTCTACTACTATTATCTCACCCTTGCCCGCGCCCTCTCCCTTGCCGGAATCAACAAAATCGCTGGACAAGATTGGCGCAAACTCCTCAGCGCCAAACTCAAATCTCTTCAGAAGAAAGAAGGGTTTTGGGTCAATGATAGGAACAGCCGTTGGTGGGAGGGGAGCCCAACGCTTTGCACCGCATACGCCCTTTTGGCACTGGCCCAGTAATGAGGGGGCCTTTGCCAAAAAGAGCTTGGTTTCGCTTTCAAGCACATCGCCCCCCCCTCCTTCGAATCGGCTACCTCTTGGAGGGTGAATGGCATGATTTAGGATCCGTTCTTGGAGACGAAGCCCAAGATCCCATCGCCTGCCTCAGAGAGGGGAAGCTTTGGGGTTCCGGGCTCCAAGATCTTCAAAAAAAGCTTGGCCCGCAAACCAGGATGGAATGCCCGGCAGCCTTCCTCCTCCCCATCCCGCAACCTTCCAAGGTTCTCTGCCTGGGAAAGAACTACGCCGCCCATGCCCGCGAGTTTGGGGCTGAACCACCAAAAGAGCCAATGTTCTTCAACAAACTGCCTGAATGCCTGATTGCCGACGGAGCAGAGGTCCCTCTCCCCCAAGACCTCGGCAGGATTGATCATGAAGGCGAGCTTGTGCTTATCATCGGAAAGAAGGGGCACAGGATCCCGGAAGAGGAAGCCGGCGGCCACATCGCCGGTTGGACCATCGGAAACGACCTCACCGCTCGCAGCTTGCAAAAAAAGGATCGGGAGCGAGCTTGGCCTTGGGTCCGAGCCAAGAGCATCAATGGTTTCGGTCCATTAGGCCCCTGGGTCGTACCCTTTGAAGATCTTTTCGAAGGGCAGCCTCCAGAAGATGCCACCCCTGACTTGGAGATCCAAGTTCGAGTGGATGGCCAAATACGACAGATCTCCAGGACCTCTCTTCTCGTTCACCGAGTGCATCGAATCCTCGCGGAGTTATCCCGATACACGACCCTTAGGCCCGGAGATCTCATCTTCACCGGAACCCCCGAAGGAGTGAGTCCCTTGGAGCCGGGCATGGTGGTTGAGGTCGAGATTGAACGCATCGGCATCCTCCGGAATCCCATGGGGACATAAGCTCCTCAATGATTCAGACCTATAAGGACAGTCCTCCATCCACCACTAGCTCCTGGCCGACCAAGTATCCGCCTTCCGGGGACAACAGAAGACGCACCAGCCCCACCAAATCCCTCGGGGTCCCAAGGCGGCCAAGAGGAACCTTGCCTTTCATCCGCTCTTGACTCTCCTGCACGCTGTGTTCATGGGCAATCAATCCCGGAGAAATCAGATTGAGAAGCACCCCCCGGGGCGCCCACTCCTTTGCAAGACTCTGCACCACAGAAAAAAGAGCCTCCTTTACCGCGAAGTAAGCAGGCCCCCTAAGTTTCGCACTCCTTTGTTTCAAAGCAGAAGCCCCAAATGCCAGGATACGCCCCTCGCCCTTCTCCCCCATCGCCGGCAAAAGAACACGAGCCGCAACAAGAAAGGTCCAGAGATTGGATCGCAGCAGAGCCTCCCATTCGTCAGGCCGAGTCTCCAAGAGATTCCGCTCCAAAAAAGAACCTGGACAATGGATCCAAGCAAAGGGAGCACCATGCGTGGAAAGCAGTGACTGGACCACAGATTCCTCTGCAAAATCTTGTCCCTCCCTTCGGGAGAAGGAAAGGACTTGATACTCCTCCCAGAGACTTTCCTTCAGGTGCCGGCCGATGCCTTGGGTCCCTCCTACGATCCAAAGGGACTTTTTAATGGTTGGCTGCATGAGAGCATCCTCGCCTCACAATCATCCGGTGGCAAGATCGCTCAAAACACTTTTAAACTGGTCGGGGGCCAAATGCAGGCTCGAACCTTACCCTTGATCAAGGCCTTTTTGACAAACCAACCCTCTCTGGAATCGGAGGAAACCGGTCGATTGTCACCAAGCACAAAATACTGCCCTTCCGGGACGACCCAAAGCCCAAAAGAATTGTGGTCGGGAACAAAACCAAATTCCTCAGGGAGCTCCCTTCCATTAACGATGAGCTTCCCTTGATCCAGAACAATGCGATCTCCGGGCATCCCAACGACCCGCTTCACATAGTCCACTCCCTTATTCACAGGACAAGCCAAAATGACGACATCAAAGCGTTGGATGTCGGTCAAGGCATAGCTGTATTTATCCACGAGGAGGCGATCGCCGTCGTGGATATTGGGCAGCATAGAGGAGCCTCGGACCACGGATAGTTGGAGGGCAAAAACCTGGAAGATAAGGAGCAGGATGCCCACCCGTACAAAGTCTCCTGCCAACAGCGAAAGCAAGATCCCTCTTTGCCCAAGTTTTTTTTGTATCGGGCCCTGAGAGGATGACGTTTGATCTAAGGCAGAAGGTTCCACTCCTCCCCTATCGGCCAAGGAAGGGTGAAGGCTAAAGGCTTCGTGTTACTCGGAAAGTTTCAGGCAAAAGCCGCTTTTTTCATTGCTCCTGTCCCCCCAAAAGACAAAAACACAAGGCGCTATTTCGGCTCCCCCACGATGAAAATCCATACTCCAGTCATGCTGGCAAGGAGGACCAGCCCCAAAAACGACCAAGCAAGACGAGCATGAAAGCGCTTGGAAACCAGCCCCCTTAGATGGAGAACCCCGGAAAAGGCCACCAGAAAGACAAAGACCGTTGCTGCGACCGCAAAGCTCAGGTGGACTCGAAGGGGCAAGGGAGGGAAATTCCAATAAGCATCCATGGCTCCTGCGTAATGAATCGCCCCGAATAACACGGGAAAGGTGCAGAGGGCCAAAATGATATGCAGGCGCCTCTTTCCCCTTTTAATCGCCCACACAACAAAAATGAGCATGAGAACCGTAGCCCCCAAAAAGCCAATCATCTCAAGGTATGGGGGAGATTCGTTGCCGGCGAGGGAGGTGAAGGGACCGATCATCCTTCCATAATCAAGCTTTCCTGAAACCAATCAAGCCCAAATACTACCATTGGAACAGTCTCCCGAACCATGTGGGCTAGGTTCCTACGGACAAAGGTTCTCCCGAAAGTAAGGATAAGATTTCAGAGAGACCGATCTCGGCTTCAATAGTCCCAAGCCGTTTCGCAACTGAGGGCATTCCGTAAACAATGGCAGTCTCCTCATTTTGGGCATAGGTTCTGCCTCCGGCTTCCTTAAGGGCTCCCAAACCTTCGGCCCCGTCATAACCCATCCCCGTCATGAGGATTCCCACCCCCTTCTTCCCCGCTGCATCGGCTACAGAACGGAACAGCACTTCGACAGAAGGTTTGTGACCACAAACATTGGATCCGGATCGAAGCTGGATGTAGTAATCCCCCTCATTGCCGGCCAAGGCCATGTGCTGATCCCCAGGGGCAAGATACGCATGCCCCGGAAAAACAGGCTCACCATCCATAGCCTCATGAACCTCGATTTTAGCAACGGAGTTCAAACGGTCCGCTAGGGACTTTGTAAAGCCCTTGGGCATGTGTTGCGTGATTAATATAGGAGGAGTCTGGGGAGGCAGTTGTTTGAAGAGATCGAGGAGGGTTGCTGGCCCCCCCATGCTTGCCCCAACCGCAATAACCTGCCCAGGATTTCCAGAGGATCCAACAAAACAGCTATTTTCTTGTTTTCCCTGTTCAAGGACGGCCAATCTCCGCTTACCCACCTTTGCCGTTGCCGCAGCTTTCACCTTGGCGATTAAAACTTCTCCGACATCTTTCAGAGTTTGACCATCTTCGCCAGTAGGTTTCCCCAAACAATCCACGGCTCCCTTTCCAAGAGCTTCTACAGTTTTTGGGGCCCCCTCCTGCGTCAGAGTCGAAACCATCAAAACAGGAAGGGGATCCGTACTCATTAAAGCGTCCAAGAGGACCATCCCATCCATACCAGGCATTTCAACATCGAGTGTGACCACATCAGGCTTGTCCGATCGGATCTTTTGTAAGGCTACGGGTCCGCTATGAGCGGTGCCAACGACCTCAATTCCTGGATCTCGATTGAGCAATTTTTTAATCGTTGCCCGCATAAGGGCCGAATCATCAACAACTAAAACTCGGATTGGATCTATAGGATCTTTTGGCATAAGGAGCACCTCAACAGCCAGAACGAGACAAAGCCTCGAGCACTCGTTCCTTATCAAAGGGCTTGACCACATAATCCAAAGCACCCGCCTGCATGGCTTCAAGGAGATGATCTCTCTGATCGATGGCAGTCACCATGACACATCTGGCTCTAGGATTGGCTTTTCGAATCTCTTTCAGAGCTTCAATCCCCGTCATCTCGGGCATGACAACATCCAAAGTAATGAGGTCAGGAGACAGCTCATGGAATTTCTGAACACCCTCCTTTCCATCCTCTGCCTCCCCAATAATTTCATGACCTGCTCCTTCCAAAATTTGTCTTAGGAGAAAGCGCATAAAAGGAGCATCATCGACGATCAAAATTTTGAGGCTCATAGGTAATTTTCCCAGTCAGATAATCTCAAATTTCTCGAGGGGATTCCCCGATGATTCGAACGGTCACAATCCCCGTATTCAAATCCAGCCAAATCATTCGGCCCTTCTCTCCTCCGAGGCATTTCCCTTTGAGAGTGAAGCCGGCGTCCTTCACCGCTTGTTGAGCCGTTTTAAGATTCCGTTCTCCCAGCCCCCCAACGGACCCGGTAGCCAAATCCCGAAACATCGTAGATCCACCGAAGATCTTCACTTCCAACTTGTCCCTTGAAGCCCCTTCCTTAAGAAGAGCATCAATTAAGGCAGGCAATGCGGTTTCGATGTATTTTCCGGGAGGAGAATTTTCATCTCCCACAGGCGATCTGGGTAGCAAGCAATGCACAAGCCCCCCAACCTTCACATCCGGATCCCAAAGAGTAATTCCAATGCATGACCCCAAAACCGCCCTTAAGCGGTCAGGGGGAAAAGAGACAAGCAAGCCTCCAATACCCACATTATGCATCGTGCCCCCTGCAGGGGAATCCATGTTCAGCTTGGTCATTCCCCCCTCACCCAATCAATTGGTCCATTGCCTCAAACCCTTCTCGAGTAGGCATCACATACAGGAACCAGGAAACTTCCTTTTCATCAAAAAGAAAGCGAGAAGGAAGGATCAAGGCCTCATTCGAGGTTTCATATTGATCAATCAAAAGCCCCTCTAGGATTGCACCGCCAATATCGTGTTGGATAAAGGGAACACTCGGAAGAATTTGACAGTCGAAAGAGTTCGCCAAGCTCCCGATAAAACTGCTTGCAACAATGTTTCCTGTTTCTTGGAGAACCGAAATCCCCATCGCATCCAACTCTTTTGTTTCCCCAATGGGCCGGGACATCATTTGATCCACAAGGACCAATGCGGCCTCTTCGGGGAAGGCCAACAAAAGATGCCCCGAGATGGCACCCAACATCTGGTTGTAAATAGCCACCAAGGACTCTTGAGCACCTTCAATGCGTTCAAACGCATCACCGAGTGGAACTCGAAGAAAGCCCCCAGCTTCGATATGAACAGGCTTGGAAAACCATTTTGTTAGGGAGGTCGATGCATGGCCGGCCCCGGCAATGATGATCGAATTCAGTAACTCTAATTTTTCTTGGGTAATGCTCACGTTAAACCCCCGCCCCAATCAGTTTCGGACTTGTCAAGAGAGGTCTTTTTTCGCCAGGCTTCTCCTCGAACCTCTCAGCAGAAGAACATTGTTGAAGAAGCCAAGCAACATCGAGAATCAGAGCAACTCGCCCATCTCCCAGAATGGTCGCCCCAGCGAAGCCTTCGACATTGTGATAGTTCTCAGCGAGCCCCTTAATGACGATCTCTTCCTGTCCAAGCATCTCATCGACGACCAGACAAATCCTTTCTCCCTTTGAAGACAGGACAACAACTGTCCATTCGTCCAAGTTGGAGGGAGCTTCCGAATCATCCGCATGCAAATTCAGGATTTCATTCAGAAAGAACAGAGGGAGGATCTTGTCACGAATGGGAAGGACATATCGACCTTGCACCGTCCCAACCTCTTCCGGAACCGCTGTAAGGATCTCCGAAACTGATTCCAGTGGTATCGCAAAGGTCTCGTTTCCGATTCGTGAAAGGATGGCTGAGGTGATCGCCATCGTTAGAGGAAGCCTGAGGACAAAGCGAGTCCCTTTTCCCGGTTCTGAGTCAACCTCAACCGTCCCGTTCAAAGAGGCAAGCTTTGCGACCACAATATCCATTCCCATTCCTCTACCAGAAAGGTCGCTTACCTTTTCCGCTGTCGAGAACCCGGGATGGAAAATCAATTGAAGGATCTCCTGGTCCGACATCTGGGCCGCACTGGCTTCCGTCACAAGCCCACGAGCCAGAGCCTTTTCCAAAACCCGATCCCTATTGATTCCAGCCCCATCATCCCGGACCTCGATACAAATACTGTTTCCTTGATGAAAGGCCTCCAAAGAGATGGTAGCAACTTCCTTTTTCCCCATAAGAACCCGCTGTTCGGGTGTTTCTATCCCATGGTCTCCTGAATTCCGAATCATATGGGTCAATGGATCGGCCAATTCATCGATCATCCGTTTATCAAGCTCTGTGTGTTCACCACGGATCTCCAACTCGATCTTCTTACCCAAGGATTTAGAGATATCCCGGACAACCCGACGAAAACGGGTAAACAAAGGACCCACGGGAACCATCCTGGTGTCCATGATCTGCTTTTGGAGGCCTCCAGCTAAGCGCTCTAAAGTTGAAACAGCTTCTCCCAAGTCACTGAGGCATTTTCGAGCTCCTCGAAACCCTTCAACAAATCCTTGAAGGGGGGCAAAATCCTGCCGAATCCCCGACAAAAGATCCTGAACCTTCCCAAGCCCTTTTGCATCCTTAGTCCGCCGTCCCGAGTCCAACTCTCTCTCCGCACGGCAAAGACGATCATCAAGATCTCTTACCAAATAAGAAAAATCCTTATTCCCCATCAATTGATTCAATTCTCGTTCGACCAAGGTGAAACGGGCACGATTGATCACCAGCTCTCCCCCAAGATTCATGAGGGTATCCAATCGATCCACATCCACGCGAATCGTCTCGCCTGCCTTGGCCATCCTGGATTGGAGATTGGATTTCCTGGGTTTTTTGGGGGTTTCTTTTTCGGAAGGCGGTACAGGGGAAATTCCAGCTTCAATAGAGTCCACTTCGGAGATGGAAGAAAACTCCAGAGGTTCTCGGAGGTTTTCGGCTACCTCCTGTGCTTCCGCCGGATTGGGGGAATTCCACTGAATCTCCAACAATTTGGGATGAAGTCCTTTCAACTGACCTTCGAGAACCTCCGCTTCGACTCCATCATCAGGGGCCAGCAAAACCGTAAAGATTGAAGTGGGATCCACACTCGCATCGGAAGGATCTGGATCACAGGAAAGAAGGTTCCCAAAAAGGCCAATTTGGTTGAGAGCCATAAACGGAAGAAGCGCCAAATCTTCATGATCGGGCTCAAAAGCAATACGAAGTTGCATCTGTTTCGCCACGCTACTCTCCTCTTTCATGTCACCCTTCATTGGCCTTGCGGTCTCATTCGGACTTTCAGGTGAAAGGATTTCTGAACTCGTGCTTGTTCCCTCATTTTCAGCCCGAAGGCAGCGCACCATTTTCTGCACTTGCTCCACCCCCCAAGCCTCATACGCCCCCGATTTCAAGGCCTCCATCCCCGAGCGAACCCGGTCTGCAACTTGCAGAAGAAGGGAGATGAGATCGTCGGAAACTCTGGCCACCCCTTTTCGAAGACGATCCAACACTGTCTCCATTTCATGGGTGAGCGTCCGAAGGTCTCGCAAACCGGCAGTCCCAAAGGCTCCTTTCAAATTATGTGCAGCACGAAACACCTCATTTAAAGTCTCGGGCGAAGCTTCCCGTTCCAGTTCAAGAAGACCGGCGTCAAGGTTATCCACTGTCTCCAAAGTGCTCTCGAGAAAAACCTGGCGCAGTTCCGGATCCTCAAGGATCGTAAAGGCATCCGGGTCAATGCTGGTATCGGAGATCTCCGGTTCCCTTTCTTTGGAAGGAGTAGGTATTTCGGCTTCAACCGTTCGGGCATTTTCGATGCAGGCCTCAATCATTGTCACCGCATCACAGGCCTGAATCCCTGTTCCGGAGGGATCCTCTAAATAAGCACTTACAAGTTCCTCTAATGCCCCCACCCCGTCTAGGAGGACATCCAAGGAAGAATGATCAAAGATGGCCGAACCCTTCCGCCCCAAATCAAAGAAACTTTCCATGACATGAGTCAGACGAAGGATTTCCTCAAATCCAAAGGCTGCAGCGAGACCTTTCAAACTGTGGGCGGATCGAAACATCTCATTCATCATTTCCTGGAGGTCTTCCGACTGGAAATCGATCGGCCCGTCTGCAGCAAGATTTTCGAGAAAAAGTAACTTTTCATTCAAGGAGGCCAAATGGAGGGCCGATTCATCCAAAAACCCCACAATGAGGTCCCTGTCCATCTCGAAGCCTTGCTCTGCGCCATCCGTCATCCGGAACTCTCCTCAATTTATTTTTTTTTGCGTGGAATCCGATAAATAGTCGGCTTCCAAAATTCCAAAGCAACCTGGTCCTTAAGGCCTCCGCCCTGCCGCAAAGGATCCACATCCCCCAAAATGAGCACGCCCCCTGGGTGCATAACCTCCTTTATCTCCTTCAAAACTCGGAACTTCATTTCCAAATCGAAATACATCATTACGTTTCTCAAAAAAACAACATGGAACTTGGGACCTTTGAAGCGATCACGAAGATTGTGAAAATAAAACTCCACGGCATTTTGAATCAGAGGTTTTACAACCCAGAGTCCACTCTCTTTGTCTTGATCGAAATACTTTTTTCGAATCTCTGGAGTCATTTTTTGGACTGAATAATCGTCGTAATGTGCAGTTTTGGCTTTTTCCAAAACTCGCTGAGAAATGTCCGTTCCGATAATTTTCAACTTTTTTGTATCGTAGGAAGGAATCGCTTCCCGGAGGACGATTGCCAAGGTGTAGGCCTCTTCACCGCTGCTTGAGGCAGCAGACCAGAAATTCCATTCTGGATTTCCACTACGGTTTGGGAAGGCTTCTTTTAAATATTCTAGAAGCTCTTGTGATACAAATTGCCAGAGATTGTCATTGCGAAAGAAATAGGTCTCATTAGTGGTCACTGCTGAGAGGAAATACCCCATTTCCTCTTCTGCTTCCTTACCTCCACGGGTCAAAAGATTGTAGTAATCTTCATAGGATCCAAGACTCAACGCTCGGATCCGTTTTCGAAGACGATTGGACAGAAGAGCAACTTTTGTTTCGGCCAAGGAGATTCCACATTCCTTGTAAATAAAATCTCGAAAAAGGTCGAACTCTCGCTTTTCAAGAGATTGCAATAGTGGGGTAACCATGGGTTTTGGGTTCCTTTGAATTCTGCAGGGAAAGGGTTACTGAATTTGGAAGCGGGAAACCAGCCCCCCAAGATCTTCAGCTTGCCCAGAAAGCTCCTCGGCGGAACCGGCCATCTCCTCGGATGCGGAAGCATTGGCCTCAGTGATGGCAGCAATATTTTGGATCCCGGTGGAGACTTCCTTCGCAGAAGCCGCTTGTTCGGAGGTGGCTTGGGCAATCTCCTCAATGCTTCCTGCACTCCTCTCAACGCCTTGAATGATCGTCTTAAGGGCTTCGCCCGTCCGCTCACTCAAAACCGCACCTTCTTTGACCCTTTCGGTAGACTCCTTAATGAGGTTGGCAATTTCTTTTGCTGCCTGGGAAGAACGCTCAGCTAATTTTCGCACTTCTTCAGCAACAACAGCAAAGCCCAAGCCATGTTCTCCAGCCCGAGCTGCCTCTATCGCGGCATTCAAAGCCAAGAGATTGGTCTGACTTGCGATTTCGGAAATTACACCGATGATTTCGCCGATTTGCTCTGAAGATTTGTCAATGAGCTTCATAGCTTCAATGTTTTTCTCAACAGCGGTACCACCCGCTTCCGCCTGCTGGACCGTCTGCTTTACGATCTCTTCCGCCTCTTTAGCATTATCAGCCACCCCATCGATCATCTGACTTAGAGATTGGATGGCTGCAGACATTTCTTCAACATTCGCAGACTGGCTCTGGGCTCCATCAGATAGAGATGTGGATCCTTCGGCGATCACTCGTGCCCCATCAGAAAGTTGCCCCGAGGCCTCCATGATTTGTCCGATGATCGTGCGCAGGCTCTGGATCATCTTTTCAATTCCTTCCCCTAACTGCCCGATGAGATCATCGCCCTGAACTTCTACATTAATTCTCAAATCACCTTCCGCTGCAAGGCGGACATTCTTCAGTAGAGCACCAACTTTCTCTTCAAGCTCTTTATGTACTCTCTCAGCTTCTTCAGCCTGATCCTTCGTTTTCTTTTCCAGGGCGATTTTTTCTGTGATATTCGCCCAAGTCACCATTGCGCCAATATAACGCCCATCTTCATCAAAGAGTGGAGAAGCAAGGAGATCTAAAGTGAAGCTGCCTAATTGGATCCTAGCCTCATGGGGAAGATTCGAAGGATTCCCGAGGATCCGCCGTTGCAAGGCTGGGTCTTTGTGAAACACATCAATATTTGTCCCCACCAGCTGGTCCACCGGCACAGGGAGTAGGGATTGGAGAGGGCGGAGATTATCAAACGTTGCTCGGTTTGCGTACCGGATAATCCAATCCAGGTCTGCAAACATCACGTTTACGGGAGCATTGTCAAGAAGCTGCTTAAAGAAACCGGGAAGAGTCTCAACTCCCTTTTGGCTCTGACTCCGGGTGCTTTTTTGCTTTGATGTTGTCATGCTAATAATTCTCCGTCTTTTCTGAATGCGAACATGGGGCTTCGATTCCTCCAATTTCATCCCCCAATAGAAGATCGATATCTAAGAGGATGACCATTCGGCCTTCCGATTTAATGATTCCTTTTAGAGCGTTTTCTTCCGGCCTCATAACCCCTTTGGGGGGAGGCTCCACCGCTTCCACCGGAAAACGAGCAACCTGGGAAACCGAATCCACAATGATTCCACCTATCCGTCCCCCAATGTTTGCGATCACAATCCTTTGTTCATCGCTGGAAGGACAGGAAGAGAGGCCGAATCTCTTCCGAAGATCAAAAACCGGAAGCACACGGCCCCGTAGATTTATCAAGCCACGAACATAGTCGGGCACTTGGGGGAGAAGAGTAATGGGGCCGAGAAGGATGATTTCTTGAACACGCATGATGTCCAGTCCATATTCCTCATCCCCCAGGTGGAATCCAACGACTTGGATCGTTTCTCCTTGGGGGGAAGGGGGACCGCCCTCTTCGGCTGGGGCAGCATCTTCACTACTCTTTATGTTTGTCAAAGCACTCATTTACGACTCTGGGCTGGAACGAATTAAGGCCAGATAGAAGGGCAATCCCTACTTATCCCACATGCTTCATGAGATCGTTCCGAGTTCATCCAAAGTCAAGAAGAAGAACTTGCAAAGGAAGCTCTTCAACGGGATTTTGTTCCCGAAAGATGGAGCGAGGTCAAGTAGCATGCGGGCTCCCCTTTCTTTCGGTTCAACCCCGCTTGCGCCTTGATAAAAAAGTGAATGGGGAGGTTGCCATTTCCAAGACCTCAAATTCCCCCAGCCATTCCTTGTATCCAGTGAAGATCTCCCCATTCCTCCTGGACCGGGATTCAGAAAAAGACCTCAAAAACGGGCTCTTTCTTAAAAGCCAGCCCTAAGATCCCATCCACCGTTTCGGGAGAAAACAGCTCTCGCCAGATCAGGAAGGGAGAGGGCGAAAGGATAGGTCTTCGCGGTTGGGGATGGGAGGAAGACGAACAGGATCCAGGAGAAAACTCCGCCCTTCGAGGAGGGGGCCAAAGACCCGGTACCGGAGTGCGGTTTGGTCTAGATAATCAACCCCCGCACTTCCCCCCGTCCCAGTACGGAAACCGATCATCCGCTCTACCATCCGCGCATGACGATAACGGAACATCCGAAGGCGTTCTTCAAACTCGATCAGGTCTTCCAGGAGGGTAGCCGGCCACCGCAG
>JALSSW010000158.1 GCA_026984035.1 Planctomycetota bacterium | reverse complement strand
CGTGCTCTTGAAGGGAATGTTGCCTCATTTGAAATCCTCTATGTCGATGATGGATCCACAGACGGAAGCCGCTCTCTCCTCCGGGAGATGGCCCAAGAGGATCCACGGATTCAGATTGTAGAACTCCGAAGTAATTTCGGGCAAACGGCTGCGATGTCTGCGGGTTTTGATTTTTGTCGGGGAGAATTCGTCGTCACCATGGACGGGGATCTTCAAAACGATCCAGCTGATATCCCCATCCTCCTTCATGAAATCGAGAAGGGATTCGATGTCGTCTGCGGCTGGCGAAAGGACCGGCAGGACCGGGCTTTTTCCCGGAAATTCCCTTCCTGGGTTGCCAATCGTTTGATCGCATCCCTTACGGGGGTTTCTATCCATGACACAGGATGCACTCTCAAGGCCTACCGATCCTGGGTTGTCAAAAGGTTGCACCTTTATTCCGACATGCACCGCTTTATTCCCGCACTGGCCTCAGGCGCAGGTGCGAGGGTCACCGAGCTGCCCGTCAAGCACCATCCCCGCCTTTATGGAACCTCCAAATATGGAATCTCCAGGATTTTGAAGGTTCTGACCGATCTCATGGTTGTTCGAATGATTGCACGTTTTGCTGCCCACCCTGGCCGATATTTTGGGGTGGCCAGTCTGCCTCTTTGGGCTGCGTCCTTATTCTTTGCCCTCATGGGGCTCTTCAAGTTTGAGCGGGAAGGTGGAATTCACTTCCTGGTCCGCTGGGATCTCTCCTACATGACTGCTTCAGTTGTGATCGGGATTACAGCTCTCAATTTCTTTCTTCTAGGCCTTCTCGCGGAGCTGTCTGTTCATGTCTCAGGTTATTTCACCCGCGTCGGAATCGAACCTGTTGAAACCCGGTTGGGACAGAGGGAGGAATCCCATGGGGGCTAAGCCCGAAGTCCTGGACCTCTCGATTTTTGTCCATGTGACGGATTCAGAAGCAAAGATCCGAGCGCTGGGAGAAACGTATCGGAAGGCAATGGAGACCCTGGAGATACGGGGGGAGGTCCTCTTCATTCTGGACGGGGTGGGGGGAAGGATCCTGGAAGAATGCGAAGCTTTGGAAGCTTCCCATCAGGCTTTTCGAGTTCTCGTCCTCCAAGGTAAGGGGAATGGGGAATCTATCGCCTATGCTGCCGCCAGAGACCATTCGCAGGGACGGTACATCGTCACTTCTCCGGATTATTTGCAGATCGATCCAGCAGCCATCGGGTCGTTCCTGGGCCTCCTGGAATCACAGGCAGACTTTGTCTGCAGTTGGCGCCATCCTCGTGTGGATCCTTTGCTCAACCGTTTGCAATCCCGTTTCTTTAACTGGTTTTTACGAAAACTGTCCCAAAACGGATTGCATGACCTCAATTGCACCTTCCGTGGGATGAAGCGAGAAGTCTTGGAAGAGATCCCTATCTATGGGGATCAGTTTCGTTTCCTTCCCATCCTTGCGGAGCGGCAAGGGTTCCGCGTAACTGAGGTTTCGGTCCGCCACCTTGAGGAGAGGGGCAAGACAGGTTTTTTCGGGATCGGAGTTTATCTTCGAAGGCTGTTAGACATCCTTGCAGTAACCTTCCTCACACGCTTCACAAGCAAGCCGATTCGTTTCTTTGGTTCCCTGGGCCTCGTTTTGATCTTGTTTGGACTCCTTCTGGGCGTTCCCCCCGTTTATGAGAAGGTCTTTCATGGATCGAGTATCCAAGATCGCCCGATCTTTTTGATGGGGATCGTTCTCGTTACCTTCGGCTTGCAGTTGATCGGGTTTGGCCTTGTGGGAGAAGTGATTATCTTTACGAGGGCAAGGAATCTGAGGGACTATAAGGTTCAGCGGATTCTTTCTTCCGGCGTTCCGAATCCCCCGCCATCAGAATTGGAAACCGGAGAAGGTGAATGCGAGGTGGATCTTGTTTCTTTGGAACGATCTGAAATAAAAGAAGCCGGGGTGAGCCCTCTCATCATTCGGCACGCGGCCCCGGGAGAGGATCTCGTCTTAGATCGTTTTGTAAGGGAACATCCCCAGGGGACACTCTTCCACACATCCTCCTGGCGCCGGATGGTGGAGGATGTCTTAGAGTCTCCGGGCGAAGTCCTGGTGGCTGAAAAGGGCCATCAGATTCTGGGAGTCCTTTCCTTCTTCGAAATCAAATCTCCCTTCTTGGGCCATGTTGCGGTCTCGATGCCCTTCGGTGTGTATGGTGGCGTTCTCGCCCGTGGGACAGAAGCGGCCCGAGGCCTTGTGGCTCGCGCTGCGGACCTCTCCGGATCCCACCGCAACCGATACCTCGAACTCCGTCAGAAAGACCCTCTGGATTTAAATGGAGTCGAGACCAATCGCTATGTCACTTTTCGGAGAGAGCTTCCCGAGGATCCAGCGGAATGTTTGGGAATGATCCCCCGAAAAGCCCGCGCTGAAATCCGGAAGGCCAGGGATGATGGGAACTTTCGTTTCTCCGAACGAAGGGATCTCAAGCTTTTTCACTCTTTGTTTGCGACCAACAAGCAGGAGTTGGGCTCCCCTTCGATTCCCTTTTCCATGTTGGCGGCCCTGGAACGTAACCTTGGCCCAAAGATGGTGATGCATTGCGTGGACCGCCCCGATGGGCAGACGATCGCAACTGTCCTGAGCTTTATTCATGGAGATTGTTTGATGCCCTATTATTCGGGTGCGCTTTCCACCCGAGAGGGCCGTGGCGCCAATAACTACATGTATTGGCGTCTGATGGAATGGGCCTCAGCGAAGGGATTTAAGATCTTTGATTTTGGTCGGAGTCGGAAAGACTCCGGAGCGGCCAAATTCAAAAAGAACATGGGCTTCCAGCCAGAACCTCTGCATTATCAATATTTCTTGGGAGAGAAAGGAAAGCTCCCGGATTTTCATCCAGATAATCCAAAGTTGGGAGTGTATCAGCGGATTTGGAAAAAGCTCCCGGGATTTCTCGTCAGGCCTCTGGGGGGATGGATCTTTAAGCGTCTTCCATGACCTTGTCGGTCCAGTCAACGGCAGCTTTGAGGTTGGGAAGAAATTTTGGTTGAGGGGCAAGGTCCACAGGCCATTGTTCCGGACTTGCCAGCTTGGGACCCATCATGACTGCGGCTTGGATGCCCAGGCTGCGGGCAGCAACAAGATCGCGGGGGGCGTCCCCTAAAAGGAGACATCGGGCAGGGCTGAGGCGCCAGTCCCGGAGGGCTTGGGTGAGCATTCCCGAGCTGGGTTTTCTGCAGGGGCAAGGCCTCTTGAGAGGAGAGTTCCCTTGATCGGGGTGGTGGGGGCAGACGTAGATTGCATCCAGAAGCCGGCCACAAAACTTGCGGAGTTTTGCGTGGATCGCTTGTAGATCGTCAAAACTGTAAAGCCCGCGGGCAAGGCCGGATTGGTTGGAGACGACGAGGAGGAGGAATCCCCGTTTTTTCCAAGCCCGGAGGGCCTCCAGGATGCCTTCGGTGGGCTCTAGCTGGTCGGGGTCACTGATAAAGCCTCGTTCTTTGTTCAGGACTCCATCACGGTCTAGGAAGATGGCTTTTGGGAGGGCAAAGGGATCAGCCATCGCTTTCCTTGGCGACTCCCGAGTGAAAGGTCCCTTTGGGGAACAGTTTGACATGGAGGTTGTGAGGGACATAGGTCCAGCGAACTTCGAAGGGGAAGAGGATGTCTCCGATGGTCCACCAGAGGGGAATGGGAGGAGTGACAAAGTCCCCAGTCCCGTCATCCCAATAAGCTGTTCCCGCTTTTGAGTAATGGCTTACTTTGCGTTTTTCGGGGTCGAACCCTTTTTTTCGAAGCTCGATTTGGTGGTCGGAGCC
Organism: Planctomycetota bacterium; assembly: GCA_026984035.1. Lineage (GTDB taxonomy): Bacteria > Planctomycetota > UBA1135 > UBA1135 > HyVt-539. Next base: position 35,692 of record JALSSW010000158.1, on the reverse strand, counting down.
GAAGAGCCCCCCTAGGTCCAAGGAAGCGGGGGTTGTTTTTCCGGTGGGGCTTCCGTCCACCATGATCTCTGCGCCGAGAGGATCGGAGGAGACGAAGACTCGGGCGTCCCCAGCCGGATAGACACAACCCAAGAGGAAGGGCAGGAAGAGGGCGGTGGCCAAAGCGGCTTGTTTGGCTCGGCGATCCTTTGGATTTTTTAAGGACTGTCTCACGGGATTATCATCGACCATTTGGAGGGAGGGGGAAAGGGGGAATCCTTCGTTGTGGAAGTAAGAAGCTGGCGTTGAGCAGAAGCCGGGTCAGCCCATGCCAGAAAAGGCGGAACTGTGGATTTTGATCGAACAGGACGAAGTTGCCCTTACCCAAGGGAATTTGGAGGAGGTAACCCTTGCCTTCGAGTTTGTGTTGGGAAGATTTGGGTATGAAACCTGAAAGGCGCTTGGTTTTTCCATAAAAAGCAACGATTCTGCCGAGGCCTTCTTCGGGGAAACCCCGCGGACTGCCCTGGACAAGAACGGGAAGGGTGGTTCCGTATCCTGCGGCGAGCAGCCGCTGGGGGTCCAAGCGGACCTGGACAATGGCTCCGGGGTTGCGGCGTTTACGCCCTTCTTCCGCGAGTTGGGTAGGAGTGGTCCATGTTGCTTTCTTGTTGGTGGGTGGAGAAATGCGAGGTGTGGGCGGATTTGGGGGGGAGGATGAAAAACCGAGGATTCTTTTATGGATCTGGTGGGCGCTATTTCCGATCGCAAGAACTACCCCACCTTCTCGAACCCAAGATTTTAAGGCTGATGGATCGGAGATCCAGGGCCTCGGAAGCATGCCATCGGGAAGGAGGATGAGGTTGAAGTGGTTCAAATTGTGAGGTGAGAGATTCTCCAGGGGAATGCGGTGAAGAGGCAAGCCAAGCCTTTTTTCGAAGAGGAACCAAAGGGCTCCGGCGAGGTTGGGATCCGTTCCCTTGCCAAAGGCCAAAGCTGCTCGGACGGAAAGGCAAGGCCTAAAGGAGGGGCTGCCAAGGTCGGGGCCCCTTTGGCTGAGGCTCGAGTCTGAAGAGATGGGTTTGATCTCAGGGAACTCTTTCAAGAGCGTTTCGAGGATTTTCCGAGCTTCCTTTGAAGAGCTGCGGATGACCAGGGTCCCGGGGCGAAAATCAGTAGAGGAGATTCGAAAAGGCTTGGTGGCAACACGGACTTCCAAGCCTGCGCTCACTGCTTTGGTCGCAAGGAGAGGGGATTCTCCGCTCTCTGAAGACACGAGGGTAAAGGCACTCGGTGCGCCCAAGCGAGGAGTCTTTGGGAGGGGTGGGAGGCCGGGAAAACGTGGCACCTTGGTTGAAGCGATGCGAAATTCATCGACCCCATAGGCCAGGGGGAGAGACCATGCTGAAACATCGTAAAAATACAGGTGGCTGATGCGGTTGTCCTGCTGGAGGAGAGCCTTCGCCAACCTTCCTCGAGGCTGGGCGAAATCCAGGATTAAGCTCCCCTTTGGGATGTTGTGGACTTTTCCCTCAGCATCGATTCCGGATCCACCCTCGGAGGTGTATTCGAACTGCAAGCCTTGGGCGAGAAGGGTTTTGCCCAAGGCCCGTACCCGTGCTGGGTCCTTTGGCGAGGAGAGGACGAGGAGGCGATTCTTAAGCCCGCGACCCAGGATTTCCGAATCCCTATGGAGTTGATAGAAATCCTGCAGAAGAGCGTCCTTATGGCTTGCAGCGGTCTTCAGAGTGGTCCAAGCGGCTTCGCTGTGACGCTTGACTCGGTCAGCAAGAGTCCAGATTTTTCCATCGGAGCGTCGGTAGGCAAGGGCGGCGTTTCCATGGCCGCCCACCTCATAGGTCATGCCCACTGCTCCCATGAGTGAGGGCCATGAGTCCCCATACCCTGGGTAAAAGAGATCGAAGTCCTCCCCGGAATAAAAACGCCATCCTTTTGCATCGAAGGCCTTGGCATTTGCTTTACCAAAGACTTTGTGCCAGCGCAGAACAGACCGAGGGACGCTCCGATGGACAGGGAGTTCGGCAGGAAAAAAGAAATACTCTCGCTCTGCCCACATCTCATGGAAATCAACATGGACCTGGGGAGGAAGAAGAAGCCAATTCCGGATGCGGGCTTGTGTTTCCGCTTGTGTCTGAAAAGCCCAGTCACGGTTGAGGTCCTGGAGATAATGGTTTGTTCTTCCCCCCGGCCATGGCTCGTCATGCTCAAAGCTGAGGGGGTCTGGATCTGCAGAATCCCCCAGGCGGGAGACCAAGCTGCTCACATAGCGTTCCCTCCCGTCCGGGTTCAAGCAGGGGTCGATTACAATGACCAGGCGGGAAAGGAGCTGCTTAGCCCCCGGGCTTGTAAGCAGACGATAAGTAAGGTTCATTGCTGCTTCGCTGGGGCTGGGCTCGTTTCCGTGGACACCGAAGGAGAGCCAAACAATGGCTGGGGTCTGCTTTTTGGGTTTTGATTCCCCCGATACCAGCGCGCGGATCTCCTTGCCAATCCTATTAAGACGGGTGAGATGAGATTCCGAAGAGATCAAAGCAAGAAAGAGTTCCTTTCCTTCGGGGGTACGCCCTAGGCTTTGGATCTTCATTCGCCCCTTTGAACGGGATGCGGCTGTTTGAAACCAGAGTCGGATCTCCGGAATCCTGGAAAACTTCTCCCAGGCTTTGTGGCTGACGAGCCCTGGTGGGATGGGTACTTCTTGTGCTCTTCCCCCATCGTTCATCCCGGCCCCAAGGAGGAGACCCAGAAGAAGGGAAAATAGAGATTGAATGTTCATTGTTTTTTCATTAGCCCTGGGTTGTCTCTCGAAGAGCTTACCCTTGAGGAAAGTAGAATATGGATATCAGAAAGATCAGAAAGCTGGATCAGGAAGTCTTGGCCGAATTGCGAACAGGCCAGGATACCTGGCAAGTCTTCAAGATCATGGGGGAGTTTGTGGAGGGTTTCGAAACTCTCCGGCAAGTGGGGAAGGCCGTTTCCATTTTCGGTTCTGCCAGGACAAAACCCGGGACAGCTTGGTATGAGTTGGCGACAAAGGTTGCAGAGGGTTTTGCCCGTAAAGGCTGGGCAGTGATCACCGGGGGTGGACCCGGCCTCATGGAAGCCGCCAATAAGGGAGCGAAGCAGGGAGGGGGGCTTTCCATTGGTCTGAACATCAAGCTGCCTTTCGAACAGAAACCCAATCCCTACCAAGATGTTGAGATTGAGTTCGACTACTTTTTTGCACGCAAGGTCATGTTCGTCAAATATGCCCAGGCCTACGTGGTCTTACCTGGGGGGTTCGGGACGATGGACGAACTTTTCGAAGCCCTCACTTTGGTGCAGACCGGTAAAGTCCAAGGCTTCCCTGTCGTGCTGATGGGGAAGGAGTTTTATTCCGGGCTTCTTCGTTGGATGCGCAAATCGATGGTGAGTGGAGGCACCATCTCACCGGAGGATCACTATCTCATTCTTTTGACCGATGACCCGGAAGAAGCTGTTGAGGCCGTCGAACATTTTCACAAAACAGGCGAAAGCATGAATCCACAAAACCTAAAGGAGTGGAAGAAGATCTGGGCTTCCAAACAAAAGAAGAAAAAGCGGAAAGAAGCCAAAGAGCCTAAGAGGTCGTGAACTCTTTTTTGACCTTTGTCCCTGTGAAAAGAGAGTCCCTATGCAAGGGGTTTTTGTTGCAGTGGACCGCGGAAAGCAGTCGGAATGCAGGAAGTAAGCGGATCAATCATTGACTCGGCCCTGAAAACTCTTGTCTGCAGTGCTGATCTTCACTTTGTCCCCGACTTTAATATGCATGGGGACTTTCACCTCCATACCTGTCTCCAATTTTGCGTTTTTAGTTACGTTGGTGGCGGTATTCCCACGAATGGCTTCTTCGGCCTCTATCACTTCAAGGACAACGCTGGCTGGTAGATCCACGCTCACGGGTGTTTCATTGTAAAAAGTGACGTCTGCAGTGGAGTTCTCTGTGATGAACCCCATTTGTTCTCCCGCCAGGTTTTCGTTCAGTGGGAATTGCTCATAGGTTTGTTCATCCATGAACACATAACCGTGCGCATCCTTGTAGAGGTATTGGCACTTCTTACGTTCCAGGTATGCCACCTCCGCAGAATCATTGCTCCCCATTCGCAAGGGCTTCTGGCTACCGGTTTTCAGGCTTCGCAAGAGAAAATGGTAAAGGGCTTGGCCTTTTCCGGGTGTGACATGATCTCGAGTCACAACCAGAAAGAGATCTCCGTCGATCTCAAGGGCCATCCCTGTCTTGATTTCAGGTGCGCGCATCTTTGCCATGAGGCTTTACTCCAATCGTACAAAGGAAAAATTTGATTCAATAGGATCTTTGGGGGCCAGAACATAACTCGAGAGAGGGAGCTTGCAATCCAAGAAGGGCCGGATTCAGAGGGATTCAAGGAATCCCTGGCTCTGCACCCCCATCCTTTCCGAGGTGAATGGAAGGTTTGATCAATACCGTTTGCGGCGGGAGGAAGAGGGTATCCCTTGGGTCTTTCGGTATTTTGTTACCGTCCTTCGAGCGATGTGGATCCCCTCTTTTTCCAACTCATGGACGATCGCATCGTCAGAGAATGGGTGCTTAGGATCCTCGCGATCCACGATGGCTTGGACCTTTTGTTTGACCGCCTGTTGGCTCAGCATTTCTCCGCTGTCACTTTTTGTCCCTGCCGAAAAGAAACGTTTCATATCAAAAATCCCCTGGGGGGTTTGAATGAATTTCCCTGAAACCGCACGGCTGACCGTGGAGATATGGACACCCACTTCGTCGGCGATATCTTGCATTCGAAGGGGGCGTAAATAGCGCCATCCCTTTCGCAGAAACTCTGCTTGTTTTTTCACAATGGCGGTTGCGATTCGTTCAATTGTGCTCTGTCTTTGCAGAACAGCGTCTATGAACCATTTGGCGGATTCGATCTTTTTCTTGAGATACTCCCTCACCTTGGGATCATCCTTGGATTCCTGAAGGAGGCGTCGATAGACGGGTGAAATCTGAAGAGTGGGAATCCCCCCTTTCAAAACTTTGACTTCGAAACGTCCCTCAATTTCTTCAACAATGACATCTGGATGAATCACTTGGTTCTTGACGTCCCCGAATTGAGAGCCTGGATGGGGATGAAGGTGGGCTCGCAGAAATTCAACTGCTTCTTTTACTTCCCTAATTGTGGCCCCAGTTTCTCTGGCAATCCGAGGCATCCTGTTCATGCTCAAATTTTCGAGATGTTTTTTTACCAGTTCTCGGGCGAGAGGGTGGTCCTCCTCGATCGCATCAAGTTGCAGTAGAAGACATTCTTCGAGGCTTCTAGCGCCGACCCCGGGAGGATCCAAGGTTTGGGTGATTTGGATGGCTTCCTCAAGGTCCTCCTCACTAACTTCAAAGTCTACTTCTTCTGAAACTTCGGATGGATCCAAGGGATTCATGAGTCGCCCATCCGCGTCAAGGGAATAGATGATGTATTCGACAAGGATCTTTTGTTTTTCATCCAAGTCAAGAAGCCCTAACTGCTGGATGAGGTGTTCGCTTAAGGACTCAGTCGGCCCTGGGGCATTTTGGATGGCTTCAAATCTCGATTCTTCGTCTGAGTTGATGGCGACTCGGGACGGGCGATACTCTTCGGTCCTTCGCTCGAGATCATCCAGGATTTCATATTGTTGGCTTGTGTCGAAGTTGATTTCTTCTATGGCCGCATCGATGGAATCTGGCTGGGCCCCATCCTCTGCCGCCCTTTCCCCGGAGATTTCCTGGGAGGATTGAAGCTCTCCTTCTTGGCTCTGTGAGGCTTCTCTCTCCTGAGTGTTTGCCGAGCTGGGAGTTTCAGGGGAAGCGCTCGTCGTAGAGGAATTGGCATCCAAAGGTGCTGGGCTACTTAAGGTCTCCTCCGAATTCTCTTTGATATCCAGAAAAACGTTATCCATCAACTCCTGATCGATCCGATCCTTGAGTTCGAATAAGGGATACTGGAGAACCTGCATCGCCTGAATCATTTGGGGGGATTGGATCAGACGTTGCTCGGCCCGAAGGTTTTGTGTGAGACCTAAGCGCATTGGACCTTTCTCTGTTTCATCTGCATTTCTTCAATATACCCGCTTGATTCTCTAGATCGAGGGAAGCCCTTTGATTCCAAGCGGAAGGAAAAAAGAGGGGCAAAAAGATTGCAGCCCCCACCCACAAGGCTTTTGAAAATGGGGTAAACTTGAATGTGTTTTTCCTCCTCTTGAACTTCCTTTGGATCCCTTTTTTCTCTCAGGGAGCATCGCCGAATTCTATCCCAATGGGTCCCATGAATGATTGGGAAATCTCCATTCCTGTGGAGATTCCCCCTAGGGAGCGAGGGCCGAAAAGCTGTCCTTCCGCCTTTCGTTTGTGGTTGCAAAACTTGCAGTCCCCCGACTCCTATGTAAGAGCCGAAGCACGGGACCATCTCTCAAAGATCCATTGGAGGCACCTTTCTTGGCTGCTCCCCCTGATCCAAAGGAGCCCTCCAGAACAGCGCTTATCCTTAATCCTGGTTGCCCGGAAGCTTCGAAGAGCTCGATACTCTCTCCCAGGTTAGAAGGCTCAATGGAGTTGCAAAGCCAGGGCGCGGCCTTGGAGGAGTTCGTAGGTTTCCCTTTGTTGGGGGCCGGGCATTGCCTCACCGCGTATGAGGTAAAGGAGCTTGTCCTTGAAAAGGAGGATCTGGAAACCTCGGATTCTCCGCCCATTGGGGGTCATCCGTTCAAAATTGACTCGGAGGCCTGGATGTTGGCCGATTTGGATTTTTGAGATCTTTCCAAGTTTTTCAAAATTTGTTCCTTGGCTTCTCAGCCAGGCCTCAAACCAGCATAGCATGGAATTTTGTGTCCAGTTTGCTTGGGGTCGCTCGAGTGCTGCGAGCAGGAGACATGATTTGGTTTTAGGGTCTTTCCAACCCACTTGGAATCGAGTGATGCCAAGTTTCCGGAAGGTCTTCCATCCCGGAACCCCAGGTTGAAGGAGGCCAAGGGCAGGGTGAGAAAAGTCATTTCCTACGAAACTGCCACCTCCTCCATGTGCGGCTATGGCCAAGCGCTTGGTATCCGAACTGGGTCGGTTGGGCCGAAGGATTCGGAACGTGCGAAAGATGGAGAGAACCCGTGGGTCCTCGAGCTTTAGCGAACCGGGAGCCGCCTGGAAGCTGATGAAGTAATCCACAGGGAAATGTTGGTAGCCAAAAAGCAGGAAGGATCGCGCAGGAAGAATCGGCGTTTTTTTGGCTTCGAAGGAAGTGACCATGACCTTGCGGCCATCGATGGAAATTGTGCGGGGTTGATCGTGGTGGGGCCGAATCAAATCGGGGTCCATGTCATGGCAGGCGGCGATCCCACAGCAGGCAGAGAGTAAGCATTGCTTTAAATATTCAGGACCCTTGCTGGGATCTGGATGCACGACCAACTCTACGGAAAAATCGGACTCCAAATGGTAGATTTCAACTTGTTCAAAGGTTCCCGATAAAAAGGGAGGCCGACCGATGAGGAACCAGCCTCCATGTAGGGAGGTTTCCTTACTATCCGCATTGGGGATTCCTATTTCAAAATTGCAGGGTCCACAGCGATAGCGGGCTCCCGGGGTAATGGGGGAACCGAGGGTTGCCGAGCCGTCTTCGGTTTGAGGGCTCATGACGTGGGCTTGGGATTCCGGAAGAGTTTCCAGAAGGAGACGACCTTTAGGGAGCGGGCTTTGTGTCCGGTGGGTTCCTTCCAGGTTTTTTGCTGCGGGAATCCCCGGGATCACCGCGATTTCAAAGAGCCGAGCTTGAAGCTTGGTTGAATCATGGCCGGGAATGGGGTTTTTTATAGGGAAGCGGATCTCGGCGGAAAGGAAAAGGGCTCTCCAGGAACCCGCGGTCGTGATGGCAAGGATACGACTTCTCCGAATGCAAGGCTTCCCACCAGTAGTCCCAAGGACCCTCGCTCGCAGGTCGGTTTTGACCTGGGGGTGAAGAAGATCGAAGAGAGCCAGAACCCGTTCGGCTTTTCCTGTTGACCAGGCCTGATCAAGAGCATGGACAAATGCCAGGTCCTGAGGGGTTTTCAGTCCCGCCTTTTCCGAGGAGGCCCAGATAGGGATGGGTTTTCTGGCGGGGGGTGCATGTTTGGAGTTGTGAACGCTTTGCCCCGCAAGAAAAGGTGAGAATAAAAGCCAGGGAAGGCTCAAAACAGCCGAGGAGCGCAAGAAGGGAAAGCTCATCGATCCTCATCAAAGTCAACGAAGGTTGGTGGGGGAGGGAGGAAGGAAGTCTGTGTACTCGCGAGGACTCTGCTGAATGGGTTGCTCCCCAACTTGGGGAAATCTGAGGGTTGGATGAACCTCCCCGCCGTTTCAATGGGGTTTCCTTGGGGGACCAAGGGAGTAGCATTGCGCCTTAGGAGAATCAAGGTCAGGATCAGGATGGCGGCAAGAGCTGCGGCAAAAACCAAAATCCGGGCTTGGAACAGGGAGGCGGCTCGATGAGGCGTGTTCCCGGAATCCGCTTGGAGGGCTTTCCTTTGGCGGTTTAGGTCGTGCCGCTCCTTGAGGACCTTGGCAAATGTCTCTGGAACGAATCCCTTGGAAGGTTCGGGAACCTTGTGCTCCTGGAGGAGGTCTTGGAACTTTTTTTCTTCGAGGATGCGGTCCACGAATCCGGGCTTGGGTTCAGGGACTCGGTAGGAGAAAAGAATCCCTTTCCAATCCTCTCCTTCCCAGGAGCTTCCTGTTTTCAAAAACTCATAGAATCCATTCTCGGTTGGTGAGCCCGAGACCGGTTTCTGGCAGCCAGAAGTTTCAGAGCGAGGAGTCCCAGAGCGAGGAGTCCCAGATCGTTGATCTTTGCGGGATTTTTCGTTCATTCTTCCCCCCTTCCAATGTTTGGGTTCCCGTCCGGATTTTTGCCTGGCTTGTTTCCCGCTTGCTCTTCTACCAAATCGGAGTTGTTCTCTAAGTAGTGCGAAAGTAGTTGCTTAAGGTTTTCTCTTGCTCGGTGCAACCTCGATTTCACGGTTCCCTCCGTGGAATCCATGATCTCCGCAATACTTTTCAAGTCCATTTGTTCATATTCTCTCAGGACGAAGACCATCCTCTGAGGCTCGTTCAATTTCTGTAAGGCAAGTTCGATTTGGGTTCCAAGCTCTGAATTCAAGGCATTCTCAGAAGGTTTACGAGCGGTAGGGTCTTGGAGTTCCCACTTGTCGTCATCTTCACCAACTCTACCTGGATTGAGCGATACGGTCGGGATTCGGCGTTTTTTGAGAACATCAAAACAGTGGTTTCGAACGTATGCGAAAGCCCAGGTCGTAAATTTAACCCCTCGATCAGGATCGAAGCGGTGCAGGGTACGGAAGATCTTCAGGAAAATGTCCTGGGCTATATCCTCTGCCTGGTTCGCAAATCGGTTTCCCAAAAAGCGGTGAATGGTGGAATGAATGGGCCGATGGAGAGCTTCAATAAGCTGTCTTGTCGCTTGTTCATCCCCCTGTTGGGCTTTTTGGACAAGTTCGTGGGAGATTTCTTCCATTCGTGAGAGTTGTTTGGTTCGGCCGAGCCATTTCCGAATAGGGGAATTGCAGAAAAAACAAAAGGTTTTACCCAGCTCGCGTTCTTCGTGATTTTCTTAAAAGAGTCTCATAAAAATACCGGATGAGAAGATCTAATCTTGTCCTTTTTCTAATCATGCCGGTTGGCATTCTGCGGATTAGATCATGTATTTAATCAAATCTGGATCATCTGCGGCGTCCCCAAGTCGCTCTTCGACCATGTTTTCATCCACTTGAATTTCTTTTCCTTTGAGGTTGGGAGCCTCAAAGGAGATGGTTTCGAGGAGAAGTTCCAAGGTTGTCATCAACCTCCTAGCTCCGATGTTTTGGGTTGTTCGGTTGGCTTTGAATGCGACCTGGGCCAACTTTTGGATACCCCCCTTGGTGAAGGAAAGCTTGACCCCCTCGGTTGCCAACAGGGCCGTATATTGGTGAATGAGACTATTTTTAGGTTCGACAAGGATCCGCGCAAAATCCTCCTCAGCCAGATCTCGGAGAGCAACCCTGACGGGAAAGCGACCTTGGAGCTCGGGAATCAATTCGCTTGGCTTGTTGAAGTGGAAGGCACCTGCAGCGATGAAAAGAATGTGGTCCGTTTTGATAAAACCATACCGGGTGTAAACCGTGCAACCCTCTACAACGGTCAAGAGGTCTCGTTGAACTCCTTCCCGTGAGACATCGGGGCCGCTGGGGTTTTTTGTGCCGATTACCTTGTCGATCTCGTCAATGAAAAGGATGCCATCATTCTCTACACGTCGGATGGCCTCCTGTTGGACTTCCTCGGGATCGACGAGGGCTTCGGCCTCTTCTTCCTGGATGAGTTTTCTGGCCTCTGCGATGGTGAGTTTGCGTTCACGGTAGTTGGGCCCTCCGCGCCCCCAGAGTTTTTGCAGGGCTTGGCCATCGATTCCCATCGCCTCCTGTCCCGCAGGTCCCATGATGGAGAGGGTTGGATTGCTGCGATCCTTCACCTCGATTTCAATGGTCGTGTCTTCGATTTCAAGGGACTCCAAGCGCCGCTTCCAGTCTTGCCGCGCAGCTTCCCGCTCCTGATCGTATTCCAGGCTGGAGTCCGCATCTTCAGGGCCTTCTTCTGGGGGCTTTTCGGCCCCAGCCATGGGTCGCCAGAGACCCCCATCATGGACGAATTGAACCTCCTCCGGAAAGTGAGAACTGGAAAGGTCTGACAAATCCAAGTCTGTGCCAAAATCCTCGGGTTCGGATAAACCCTCCTTTTGATAGATTGCGTCAAGGATGCGTTTATGGGTCCGTTCCCGGGCTTCTTCTTGGATTGCAACCGCTTTTTCCTGCTGGACAAGCCTGACGGCTACTTCGACGAGATCCCTGATCATGGTCTCCACGTCGCGGCCGTGGTACCCTACTTCGGAGAACTTGCTCGCTTCAACTTTAAGGAAAGGGGCATTCGCGAGGCCGGCCAAGCGGCGGGCGATTTCGGTTTTGCCCACTCCGGTGGGCCCGATGAGGAGGATGTTTTTGGGGTAGACCTCAGCAGCCAGCTCGGGGGGAAGACGTCTTCTGCGCCAACGGTTTCTAAGGGCGACCGCGACTTTTCGTTTGGCCTTTTCTTGGCCGACGATGTGTTGGTCGAGTCTTGCGACGATCTCTTCGGGGGTGAGTTCTTCCATCTTCTTCTAGCCCAGCACCTGCTCCATGACTTTAACCCGGGGAATCCTGAGATCGTGCCTAAAGCCGGATGAGGTTTCCATCAGAATCAATGGGGAGATTCGAATCCGAAAAAAAAGGAGGAAAAGCTTGCTGGGACGCTAAGTTCTTTTTTTCCAATGAAGGAGCCGGCAAAGAAGGATGAAAAGGAGGCACGCAAACGGAAGCCTGCTCTTGCCGCCCTTGCGGGGCCCCAGGCCACTGCCGGATGGACCTTTGGTTTCAGCTTAGTGGTTTTTTCCCTTGGCGGATGGGCCTTGGATCAATGGTTGGATACATCTCCTCTCTTCCTCCTGGTTTTGGGCTTTCTGGGGGCGGTGGGGGGATTTATCAATTTGGTGGAGACGATTTCTCCGGGGACCTTGTTTCCATCCCGGCGGAGTTTGCGTAAAAAGGCCTCTCCCAAGGGGGAGGATGCTTTACAACCTTCGAGGGACGAGGACTCAGATGCAAACGACCAGAGGTGAGACAGAGAACGGAGAGGACCAAGCCCATGCTGTGGTTCCTTCGGGGAGTGGGGAGCATCCCGGGTCCAAGGCCGAGGCGAGAGCGGCATGGATGGGGTTTATCGGTCCTCTTGTGGGGGTCATCCTACTCTTTCTTTTTGTAGGAGAATATGCAGAGAGTCCGAAGCAGGAAACCCAACTCCTCCATGGTGGTTTGATCGGCCTTGGACTTTCGGCCTTCCTGGGCTTTGCTCTTGCCTATTGGACCGCGAAGATGCGCAAAAAAACTGCGAATCCTCTCCTTCCTATGGCGATGGGTTTTCTCTCGAAGCTGATCTTCCTGGGGCTTGGGATGTTTCTTCTCGCCCGCCCCTTGAAGGGGCTAGGGAGCTTTGAAGCCTATGGTTTGGGCTTTATTTTTGGTACCTTCAGTTTTCAGCTGCTTTTTGCCTTTCTCTCCCGCCCGCGGAATCAAAGGGCTGCAGGCTGACGGAGCGTTTTCTTTCAGTTTTTCCAGGTTCAGGCTTTTCTTTCTGGCTTCCGCGAATATCATGCCGGGCCAAATTTCGAGCTTGGTCTCAAAGCCCGGGAAAGAAAGGAAAACGGACCTTGGAACTGCAACAGAAGGCCCCCCTGGAGGGGCGCCCTGAACGACCTGGAACAAAGAGGATGTTCTTCTCCTCTCTCGCCACCTTGCCGGCATTTCTGCCCGTTCTCCTGCAGGAGGGTGGAAGGGCTGCTGTTGCCGAGGGGAGCCATACGGGAGGGGCCGGGGGAGAAGAGACTGGTAATGTCTTTATCTACCTCTTTCATCACGTCATTCCTTCTCCGACTCCCTATCAGGTGGATTTCGGAGCTGTTCAGTTTCGGATCTTCAACATCCAATTGTTTCAGATCCTTGCTGTCATCCTGATGTTCCTGCTCTTTTTCCCCCTTGTTGGAAAGTTGAAAAAGGGCGGGAAGTTGGGGGGGCTGGGTCGTGTCTTCTCCGGCTTTGTTCTCTATATCCGGGATGAAATGGTCAAGCCCATTATGGGCGAAAAGGGGACAGAAACCTTCCTTCCCTATTTTCTCTTTGTGTTCTTCTTCATCGCGTTTCAAAACCTACTCGGACTGATTCCCCATGGGGCGACGGCGACGGCCTCCATTTTTGTCACCGGTGCCTTGGCTGCAACGACTCTCGCCATGATGGTGGGAGGGGGGATCTTCAAGCAGGGTTTCTTTGGATTCTGGAAAGGGCTGGTTCCTCACGGCTTACCCGTGCTCTTGGTCCCGCTTCTCTTTGTTGTGGAGATCATCGGTCTCTTGGCCAAGCCCTTTGCTTTGACTGTCCGTCTTTTTGCAAACATGTTGGCCGGGCACTTCGTGGTCCTTTCCTTTATGGGGCTGATTTTTTACGCTGCCGGAGGCATCGGAAAGCTTGCATACGGAGTTGCTGTTCCTTCTGTCGGCTTGGCGGTTTTCATCATGATTATTGAGGGCTTTGTCGCTCTCTTGCAGGCATATATTTTTACCTATCTTTCGATCCTGTTCATCCAGATGGCGATGCATCCGGATCATTGAGAGGTTTTTGGTTTTTCGGATTTCCGGGCGGCGCGAATGGTTCTGCGCATTGTGTTCAGGGATCCTTCGGTTTTTTTATGACAAGGGCCTGTTGGCCCACTGATTTTGTTTCAGGAGACAATTGGAATGCTTTCGACGATTCTCGGGATTCTTGAAAATACGGCGAACTCTGCTGCTGGCCTTGCCGGGCTTGGGGCAGGCATTGGTGCTGGGATCGCCGCAATCGGTGCCGGGCTCGGTATCGGCAATATTGGTAAGGGGGCCGGCGAGGCGATTGCCCGGCAGCCCGAAGCCGCAGACAATATCCGAGGGAATGCTTTGATTCTCTCCGCACTGATCGAAGGTGTTGCTCTCTTCGCAGTGGTCGTCACGCTCCTTCTCGCACTCAAATAGTCCAGGGGACCTTCTCTGCGGGCTTTTCTCTTCGACTTTTTAGGAGAAGGGTTCCGAGCGGTTCTATGGTACTTTGGATGGGAAATCTTCATTGGGTTTCCCCGAACCGGAGGTTGAAGAATGGGTATACCGGTCATGCTGGCATGGGTTTCCGAAGGGGGCGAAGGACTTGATGTTCTGGACCCTCATCAAATCGGCGCGACCTTTTGGACTTGGGTGATTTTCTTGATTGCGCTTCCTTTTATGTGGAAGTTCGTCTTTGGACCCATCTCAAAGGCTCTCTATGAGAGGGATTTGAGAGCCGAAGAGGCGATCCAGCGTGCGGAAGAGGCGAAATCCGCTGCTGTGGCTGCGCAAAAAGAGGTGGAAAGCCAGCTGCAAGAGGCAAGAAGGGAAGCCCAGGCCCAGGTCAGGGAAGCCAAAGAACGTGCGGAGAAACAGTACGACGAACTCATGGCCAAAGCCCGGGAAGAGTCCGCGAAGGAGCGTCAGAGGGCTGCCGCTGAGATCGAAGCAGAAAAACAAAAAGCGATGAGCGAGCTTCGGGATCATGTGGTGGACCTTACTCTTGGAGCAACCACGAAACTTCTCGGGAGAGAAGTCAAGGGTAAGGACCAAGAGCGACTCGTTCGGGACTTTGTTGCTCAGACTTCAGGTTCCAAGGATCGGTGAGGTAAAACATGGCATCACCGATCCCTCGATATAGCGAAGCCCTCTTTGAGATTGCCAAGACTCATGGGCGTTTGGAAGCCATCGATCAGGATTTGTCGCTCATGGAGGTTGCTTTCGAATCGCCCGAGCTTCGATCTCTGATTGATAGTCCAAACATCGAGCGGTCCAAGAAGTTGGAGCTTCTGGAAAAGGTCCTTCGAGTCGAAGAGCGGACTCCTGACGAAGGAAGTCTGAAACTCTTGGAAGTACTTTTGGAGCGAGGGCGCTTGGCCCTCCTTCCCGACATCGCTCGCTCCTTTCATTCCAAGGCTTTGGAAGCTGAGGGAAGGATGGAGGGAAGGGTGGAGACCTTTGATCTCTTGGAATCTGAGGATCTTTCAAAACTCGAGGATTCACTTGGGAAGAAAGTTGGAGCGAAAGTCTCCTTGAAACAAACGAAACGGCCTGAGCTCTGTGGAGGATTTGTGGTCTATCTCGAAGATCAGATGTTCGATGCGAGCCTTAAAGGGCGGATTGAAGCATTAGGAAAAAAACTCAAAGCCCTTCCTTTGCGGGGGGCACTCGGAGGCTCCTCCTCCAAGGATTGATTGGGACTTACAGATGAATCGGGATGTGCTGACCCCTTTCCGGTCTCACTTCCCTTTTAAAATAAGGATTTCAAACGATGGATCTCAAACCTTCAGAAGTCACCGCTATTCTTCGAAAGGAGATTGAAGGCTTCGAAGCCGAGGCCGAGCAGGCCAAAATCGGCACCGTGTTGCAGGTGGGTGATGGTGTCGCCCGTGTATTTGGTCTCAGCGACTGCATGATGTCCGAGCTTCTGGAGTTTCCCAATGGGGTTTATGGTGTTGCCCTGAACCTTGAAGAGGACAATGTTGGGGCTGTCCTTCTGGGTGATGACACCAAGGTGAAGGAAGGCGATGTCGTCAAGTCTACGGGCCGGATTATCTCTGTCCCTACCGGGAAAGCGATGATTGGTCGCGTCGTCAACGCTTTGGGGCAGGCCGTGGATGGGCGAGGGATGATCGATCTTCCGGAGAGCGAATACCTCCCCATCGAGGGCAAGGCACCCTCGGTGACGGAGCGCCAGCCCGTCTGTGAACCGATGCAGACAGGAATTCTTGCTATTGACTCGATGATTCCTGTGGGTAGGGGACAACGAGAGTTGATCATTGGAGACCGTCAGACGGGTAAGACTGCGCTGATCCTGGACACAATCCTGAATCAAAAGGAAACGGGGGGCGGCGATCCCGACAACCCTGAACAGGTGATTTGCATCTATGTTGCAGTGGGGCAAAAACAGTCCACAGTGAAGGCTGTTGAGAAGACCCTAACTGAGCACGGAGCCATGGCGTATACCTGCATCGTTTCCGCTCCAGCTTCTGACCCCGCTTCGATGCAGTATATGGCGCCCTATTCCGGCTGCGCGATTGGAGAGCGATTCCGGGACGAGGGGCGTCATGTCGTCATTTTCTATGACGATCTTTATAAGCAAGCCGTGGCTTATCGTCAGGTGATGTTGCTCCTGCGTCGTCCCCCGGGACGGGAGGCTTTTCCTGGCGATGTGTTCAACCTCCACTCCCGCCTGCTGGAGAGAGCAGCCAAGCTCTCTGATCAGAAGGGCGCCGGTTCTTTGACCGCTTTCCCCGTGATTGAAACCCAGGAGAGTGATGTTTCGGCCTACATTCCGACCAACGTGATCTCCATTACAGATGGGCAGATTTTCTTGGAGCCGGGTCTTTTCAATGCAGGGGTCCGTCCTGCCGTCAATGTCGGCATCTCCGTTTCTCGTGTTGGGGGCGCGGCTCAGATTCCGATCATGAAGAAGGTTTCAGGCTCTTTGCGTCTTGATCTAGCTCAATACCGTGAGTTGGCCGCCTTTGCACAGTTTGGTTCGGACTTGGATAAGGCGACCTTGGATCAACTGAACCTCGGTGAGCGTTTGGTGGAACTCTTGAAACAGGGGCAGTACACCCCCTTCCCCGCGATTTCTCAGGCCATGGTGATTTACGCGGGCACCTCCGGTTCCTTGGACCAGGTTCCTGTTTCCGAGGTGCAGCGATGGCGGAAGGAGTTCTTGGAATTTATGGCCGAGGAGCGGCCGGAAGTTGAGACTCTGATCCGCGAAAGCGACCTCAAGTTCACCGATGAGGTTAAGGAAAAGATCGAAGAAGGGATTAAGGCTTTCAACCAACGATTCTTAGCCTGAACCCAGGAGTTCCTTCCTTTCTCCGCTTGGGGAGATCAAGGAAATAAGATAGGAAAAAAGAATGGCGAACATCCGTGAACTAAAAGTCCGAATCAAATCTGTCGGGAATATCCGGCAGATCACTCGGGCCATGGAGATGGTGGCGACCACCAAGCTTCGGAGGTTCCAAGATCGGGCGGTGGCCAGTGGGCCCTACTCCGAAGAGATCGAGAAGTTGGTGCAATCTTTGGCCGCTTCCGTTCTTTCAGGAGACGAAGTTCCTCCTCTCTTCCAAGAACGTAAAGGGCTTGTTACAGGGATTCTCTTGGTGACTTCCGACCGAGGACTCTGTGGTGCCTACAATGCAAATATCTTCTCCCTTCTCCGGCGCGTCCTTCGGGAACAGGAGGGGCGAGACCTTCGTTTTTATGTGATCGGAAAGAAAGGATCCAGTTTTGTGAAAAAGCTGGGACTTCACCTGGAAGCCTACCTGGATGACCCCTCACTGGAGCTGATTGGGTACCGGGATGCGGCAAGGATTTCTCGTTTTCTTACGGAAGAGTTTACTTCTGGTAAGGTCGATGAGATGAGGGTGGTCTATACCAAGTTCCTTTCGATGGCCAAGTACCAGCCCACTGATTTTCGGCTATTACCGCTCAGTGCTGAAAAGACGGTTTCCCGAGAAGAGGGAGGGTTCCAATCTCAACCTCTTCTGGTTCCCAGTGAGCAAACCATCTTTGAACGCCTGGTCCCCAAATACTTGGAGACAAGACTCTTTAATCTCCTGATGGAGTCCCTCACTTCGGAATATGCTTCGCGCATGGTCTCGATGAAAAGTGCCACCGACGCAGCTGGCGAAATGCAGGCGGATCTTCGCAAGGAATTCAACCGTGCCAGGCAGGAGCGGATCACTACGGAGCTGTTGGATATTGTTGGAGGGGCCGAGGCGATCTCCTGATCTTATTTCTCAAAAGAGTGTGGGAATGGGAGTTTCTATCCCAAAGCTTGCCCCTCCTTCAAAAAGGGAATTCAAAACTATCTAAGTTGAGGACAGAAAGTTGACGAGCGTGACTGATAAGAATGAGGGTGCTGCTAAGACTGGCACCGGAAAGACCGGAACGGGGGGAAAGATCCTTCAGGTCTTTGGGCCTGTTGTCGATGTGCGCTTTCCTGAGGGGAAGATGCCTGCGATCTATAACTCTGTGCATGTAGCTCATGAGGGTGCCCCTAATGGCCTCCTTGTCCTCGAGGTTGCGCAGCACTTGGGCAATGATACCGCGCGCTGTGTGGCTATGGCCTCTACTGATGGTGTGAAAAGAGGCCAGGAGGCGGTGGATACGGGAGCACCCATTAAGGTCCCTGTAGGAGAAGCCACGACCGGGCGCCTCTTTGACCTGCTTGGAAATCCGCTTGAAAAGGGAGTTCCTCATCCTCGGACGGGCAAGATCATGGGGGGCGTGGATGCCGCTGATTATTGGCCGATTCATAGGCCTGCACCGAAGTATGAGGATCAGCTGGCGATTTCCGAAGTCTTTGAGACTGGGCTCAAGGTGGTGGACCTCCTTTGTCCCTTTGCCAAGGGGGGCAAGATTGGTCTCTTTGGTGGAGCTGGGGTGGGAAAGACCGTTTTGATCCAGGAGCTGATTCGGATTACCGCGGTGGAAAAAGGTGGATTTTCCGTCTTCTGCGGTGTCGGTGAACGGACCCGCGAGGGCAATGACCTCTGGTTGGAAATGGCCGAGGCGGAATATGTGGATCCCGAAGGCAAGCAGTCCTCTGTGCTGGATAACGCGGTCCTTGTTTTCGGGCAGATGAACGAGCCACCTGGATCCCGTCTGCGTGTCGCCCTTTCGGGTTTGACCATGGCGGAGTACTTCCGGGATGTCCAAAAAAAGGACGTGCTTCTTTTTATTGATAATGTCTTCCGTTTTGTGCAGGCCGGTTCGGAAGTCTCTGCTCTCTTGGGACGGATGCCTTCTGCGGTGGGGTATCAGCCGACCATGGCATCCGAGATGGGTGCCCTCCAAGAGCGTATTACCTCCACCAAGGATGGTTCGGTGACTTCGATGCAGGCTGTCTATGTGCCTGCGGATGATATTACCGACCCTGCACCAGTGGCTACCTTCGCTCACCTCGATTCGACGATCATTCTGGAGAGACGGATTGCCGAGCTAGGGATTTATCCTGCGGTGGATCCTCTAAAATCCACTTCCAAAATGCTTGACCCAACGACCGTGGGCGAAGACCACTACAAGGTCGCTCGTCAGGTCCAACAAATCCTCCAGCGGTATGAGGATTTAAAAGACATTATTGCTATTTTGGGAATGGAAGAGCTTTCCGATGATGACAAGGTCACCGTGACCCGGGCCAGGCGGATTCAACGCTTCCTCTCGCAGCCGTTCTTTGTGGCCGAGCAATTTACCGGTAAACCGGGCCGCTTCGTGCCGATGAGCGAGACCGTTCGTTCGTTCAAGGAAATCATCGAAGGCAAGCACGACGACATCCCCGAGCAGGCGTTTCTTTATGCCGGGAGTATCGACGAGGTTCTCGAAAACGCCCAAAAGATGAGCTGAAATCATGGCTGCCGCAGCAAAACCTCAGGCTGAGTCCCACGGGATGCATAAAAACCTTCTTCAGGTAAAGATCACAACGCCGGACCGGGTTGTTTTCGAAGGGGAGGCTAAATCTCTCCAATTCCCTGCTGAGGATGGGCTCGTGGGGATTCTCCCGGGTCATGCCTCGATGATCACAACTGTGGATGTGGGCTTACTCAAGATGCAACTTCCTGATGGGAAGGAGACCTTTTTTGTTCTGACCCGCGGCTTCGGCGAGGTGAGGCATCACTTTGGTGGGGGAACCGAGGTTCATCTCACGGTGGATTCGGGTGAGAACCCTGAGATCATTGATGTGGACCGAGCCAAAAGGGCTGTCGAACGTGCACGGAGAAGGCTTGCCGAAAAAGATCTGAAAATTGACCAACCGAGGGCAGAGTATGCCTTGAAGCGAGCGCTCATTCGCCTTCAATCTCGGAATCGGGATCCTCAGGTTTAAGTCTTTCTCTCTCTTCGCAGCTTCCTGTTCGAACTTCAGTTTATCGGGCGGGTATTTCCACAGGGTTTTCGGCCCTGAAAGCATGGAGGGCTCTTTGGATTTACTTGGGTCGTCCTAAGACCCAAGCTTCAAATCCCTCCGCCTTTACATGCAAAAAGCGGTATTTTCCTTTCAGATACCTCAAAACCCAGGGACCCCTTCCCATGCTTTTTTGGCTGTTTTCCAAATACTGCTTACCTCCTCTGGTCAAAAGGACCTGCCTTCCTTTTTTCCATTCTTTCCGCATGTTTTGATCAAAGGTTTCCAGCAATTGGGGCAGATCTTCCATGCGGATTTTGGCCACCAAGTCCAAAGGAAGGATTTTGTATTCTGGAGCCTTTGCCAAAAAGGCACTGAATTCCTCCGGATCTCCGATGAGGAGGAGGGCAGGTTTACCTTCCGTGGCCCGATGAAGCCCCTGAACCCTGATTTCATATGCTGGCTCCCGGGCAAAGATGGCCCGGATGGAAAATTGGACCCAAAGGGCCGGAAGAATCAGGAAGAGGGCATATGTTCCCATGGCCCGTACGCTGAGATAAGCTGCGAAAGGGGCTAGAGGAATCAGGTAAGCGCCGAATTCGGGATCCCCCGCAATGAGCCGGAGGGCTCCTCCCAAATAAGGGATCAAAGCCAAGAGGAAGGCTATGACCTCCCCTTGGACCCCCTTGCGGAAAAACGCCAGAAGGAAGGTGAAGGAAAACGGCAAGAAGGGCCAGAGGAATTCATACCAGAGGATTCCCGGAAGTTCCTTTAGGCCAGTGGGATGGTGGAAGCCTTCGCGGAGAAAGGTTGTTGATTGGCCAGGGTTTGCGAAAAGCAGGAGGAGGAGGCCGTGGCTGGCGAGAAAAAGGCTGAGGGGAAGAAATTTGGGGCCGGGTTGTTTCCAAGTGCGAGCCAAATACCAAGGCAGGAGTAAACCGGGCAGGATCATTCCCGAAGCGTGCACTCCGGCTGAAAAGGCGGTGCTTCCACCCAGGAGCAGGGCCGGAATGATCAAGGAGCCTCCCTTGAGGCTTTTTTTTATGAGTCTTGCCCAAAGGTAGAGGCTAAGGCCCGTGAACGCGAAAAAAGGGCCGTGGAGTTCGACTGTAGTCCCGAAGAATAAAACGGTGGGAACAAAAAGAGTCAGAACCGTGCATAGCCGAGTGACGCGAAGGGAAAGTCCTAAGGTCCGGAAACACATAAAGCAGAAGGCTACTCCTGCTGCGACTCCAAAGGAGGAGAAGGACCTCGCCACCAAAAAGGGGGAAAGTTGGAGGGGGCTCAGGAGCTTGGAAAATCCAAAAAGTAGAGGGAGATACAGTTTGTGATGGGGGTAGCTCAGGTCTCCATTGCTGAGCCGGAGGACGAGGCGTTGGGCATCGGCTTTGTAAAAAGAACCCTGGGCAGTTAGGAGGAGTAGAATGAAAGCGAAAAGAAACCAAAGGAGGGCTTCGAAGGGGATCCTCTTGCCTTTTTCTTTCCTTGCGTCTCCTGGCTTCATTCTGAAACGATAAATCCCCATCGACCCTCATCCTTCCAAAAAAAAGGATTTCCGTAAGCCTGCTTGGTCGATCTTGGCAACCCTCGGGGCTAATGTGGGACCCTCAAATTTCGACAGAGCCTCTGTTGAGTGTCAAGGAATCGGAGAAACCGGTAGGAGATCTGGGATGCGTAGCCATACTTGTGGCGAGTTACACAGTGGTCATAAGGGTAAGTCCGTGACCCTTTGTGGTTGGGTTGCCAGCGCTCGAAATCATGGAGGTATCATCTTTGTGGATTTGAGGGATCGTTTTGGGATCACCCAAATCACCTTTGATCCTGAAGCGGAGGGTAGCCCCGAGGAACTGCTGGAACAGGCAGCTTCCTTGGGCAACGAAGATGTTCTTAAGATCGAGGGGGTGGTTGCCCTCAGGGCGGAAGGGCAGAAAAACCCCCACCGCCCCACGGGAGAAATCGAAGTCTTTGCAAAGAAGATGGAGATTCTCTCCAAGTCCAGGCCCATTCCCATCGATCTCTCCGAGAAGAATGAGACCGCGATCGAAACTCGTTTGCGTTATCGCTATTTGGACCTGCGTCGCCCCAGCATGCTCCAAGGGCTGGAGTTTCGCTCCCGGTTTTGTCATGCCCTTCGGGACTATCTCTTAGGGGAGGCATTCATTGAGGTTGAGACCCCTATCCTGACGAAGACCACCCCGGAAGGGGCGAGAGATTACCTCGTTCCAAGTCGGATCCACCAGAACAAGTTCTACGCTCTTCCGCAGAGTCCTCAGATTTTTAAACAACTTTTGATGGTGGGGGGACTCGACAGGTATTTTCAAATTGCGCGCTGTTTCCGAGATGAAGACCTACGTGCGGACCGCCAGCCGGAGTTCACCCAGCTGGATCTCGAAATGAGTTTTGTGGAAGAAGAAGATGTTCTTCAGGTCGTGGAGGGGGCGGTCGTCCACGCTTTCAAACGATGCCTTGGAATGGATTTAGTGGCACCCTTTCCTCGTCTTCGTCATGAAGAAGCGATGGAGCGCTTTGGAACAGACAAGCCGGATTTGCGCTTTGGCCTGGAGCTTGTGGACCTTTCCGCGCTTGTGGGCCGAACGGAGTTCAAGGTCTTCACCTCTGCTCTTGAGGCGGGAGGTTGTGTCAAAGCAATCCCCGTCCCCGAGGGGGGAAGTTTTTCCCGCAAAGAAATCCAGAATCTAGAAGAGGTGGCCAAAGAATATGGTGCTCGTGGACTTGCTTGGTGCAAGTTGGGGGACGAAGGTCTTACCGGTCCGGTTGCCAAATTTTTTCGGGAGGGCCTGGAGGAGAGCCTGATTGAAAAGACCGGGTTACAGCCTGGGGGGCTTCTCCTTTTTGGTGCGGGAGATCGGGCAATCGTCTTAAAGTCTCTCGCCGAAGTTCGAAATACCCTTGGAAAGAAACTGGAGTTGGTAAAGCCAGGGGATTTTGCCTTTGCTTGGGTGACCCACTTTCCTCTCTTTGAGTGGAACCTGGACAAGGAACGATATGAGTTCAGTCACCACCCCTTTACTGCGCCCGAGGATTGGGATGTGGATTTTTCTCAAAACACGGACAAGGTTCCGTCAAGAGCCTACGATCTCGTTTTGAATGGTTGGGAATTGGGTTCGGGAAGCATCAGGATTCACCGGCAGGATGTACAGCAGCGCATTTTTGATTTCCTTGGGATGTCCCGACAGGAAGCCCAAGAAAAGTTCGGCTTCCTCCTGAACGCCTTTCAATTTGGCGCTCCGCCCCATGGTGGGTTTGCCTTTGGGATTGATCGGATCGTGACTCTTGCCCTAGGTTTGGAGAGTATTCGGGATGTCATCGCATTTCCCAAGACTGCCAGTGCAGCTTGTTTGATGACCGAGGCTCCCTCTCCCGCGGATCCTCATCAGCTCGAAGAGCTGAAAATCAAGACTGTGACCAAAGAAAATCCGGCCTCCCGATCCTGATTCTGAATGGTGGGAATGAAACAGGGCGAAAAGGGCTAACGTCTTCGTCGGCCTCTTCCCCCGCCCAGCCCGGGAAGTCCGGGGCCTCTGCCCCGTCCTCCGGCTCCTTGGAATCGTTTGAGGAGATCGTCAAGACCCTTGTTACCCCTGCTGCCCTTACCCGGGTCCAGGGTCTTGCCCTTGTCCCCTCTCCGGCCCTGCCCCGGAAGCCGGGTGTCCCCAGCCCTTCCTTGGCGACCTCTGAGACCGTTTCGCCCTCCTCCCGCAGCTTGTGGCCCCGAACCTCCGCCCGCCTGTTGGTTCTCTCCCTTGGGGGCCTCCTTGGGGATGGCGGGAAGAAAGGCAAACTCCTTCGAAACGCTCTGCGCGACCACCGGATCGATGACAATGTGGCGCACAAAACGAAGTTTACGTTCCTTGAGGTCGCTGACTTCCGTGTCATCCAGGACATTCCAAGTATCTGGTCGTCGTTCTAATTCCAACTCGATTTTGATGTGGCGAGGGAGAGCCTTTTTTTCCTTCATGTCCCATTCGGTAAGTGCTTCCGCTTCTTTCCCGATGTCATCGTAATAGGTGATGTTGAAGCTTCGAACTCGGTCCGATAGTAAAAAGTAGGAACCGCCCTCCGTCCATTTTTCATCGATCAAGGGGTCTTCTCGACGCCAAAGCTCGACGAGATCCGGATTCTTAGCACTGGGTTTACAGAGCCAAGAAACCTCAGCAAAGGGTGCCGGAGCTAAACTGTCGTCTGGCAAAGTCGCTTCGAAGAGAGTCCGCCCATAGACAATCATGTGGATACGATCTGCCTCGGCGCGGACAATACTGCGATCCTCTCCTTGAAAAACGAGACCATCTTTTACGTCATAGGTCAAAATCGCGCGGATGTCGTCCTCGAGCATGTCCAGAATGCGGGGACCCGTTTTCATGGGCTCGGAGAGGACCTTGATCTCCTCTCTCGCATAAAGGGTGATATCAAATACTTGGAGAACTGCCGTGACCACCAAGGCCGTGATCATGATGGCCAGGAGAGCCTCGATCAGAGTGAAGCCTCCGGCTCTCTTGGTGCGCGCAAAGTGCTGAGCCATGGGCATCATTCCTTCTTTCCTGAGCCTAAGGGACCTGAGCCGGTCTCTTCCGACCTTGAAACTTCGTCCGGGGTTAATCCGCTGAGGGCGAGTGTTGATGCGCGTCCACGCAAAGAAAACACCCCCATGCTATCGGCTTTTTTGGGATCAAAATAATAAACAAAGACCCCCAGGTCCTCGAAGGTTTCCTCGTCGGGTTCTTCATCCTCTTGGGTGCTTTCTTCCGTTGAGGCTGAATCCAAGGTGGAGGGATCTTCCCCCTTGTCCCTCGCCTCTCGCTGCATTCTGCGGCGTTTGATCCAATCTAGTTTTTCATAGCGCCGTTGATCCTGGTTCTTTCCCGACTCATCAGCCTTTTCTTCAGCGATACGACCAAGCTCTTCTTGGATCTCCGCCTCACCGATAAAAATCCGATAGGAGAAGCCTTCGATTTCTTCAATGGGATGTTCGGTTCCTCGGAGTTCCCAGGCGTCATATTGGCCCGATTGGATTTTGGTGAGAATTTGTTTTGCGAAGGCTTGAGCAATCCGGAGATTGCGTGCGGAAGTAGCTGTGACCAAGCTATCTGTTCGCAGACCTGCAAGAGTAAGGAGAGCGATTGCTAAAATCGCAACAGCCACCAAAACCTCCAGAAGGGAAAACCCCCAATCGGATCTCTTTCGCCTAGAAGTCATAGTCGCTTGCGGTAGGCAGTTCCACCGTCCCTTTTTCCACTGTAATTCCTCCGCCCAGTGGAGGAATGATGATGGAATAGCGAATAGGTTCTGAGCTTGCATTGGGGTCAGCGTATTCCAGGTAGAGGACCTTGGGGGGGGTTCGACCCCGGGAGTCAAAAAGGATCTCCTTGGATTTTTTGGGGCCCTGGTCTTTGCGGCCGATGCTAATCCCTGCGATTCGAATCCCCGCTGGGAGTTGGTGCCAGTGCAAGTTGCTTTTTTCCGGGTCCTCTTCTTCCAGGGGAGCGTTTGCATCTTCCGCTAACTGGACTTCCGGTGGCATGTGGATGCGGAAGCGTTGATGATCAGGGTCGAGCTGTACCCCATATTCCGCTCCCTGCAGCCTGGCTTCACTGCGGAGATAATTGAGTTTGACTGCGAGTTTGTTGGCAGTGGCTTTGAGTTGCTCTTCGGGAAGGTCCTTTGAGAAAGCGGGGAGGACCAGTTGCGTGATAACGCCAATGATGGCAACTACGACCATCATTTCAATGAGGGTAAAGCCTCTGCTTTGTTCCCCTTGGGTTCTCATTTAGTGCTGCTCATTTGTCCTGGTCTTCTTCAGGAAGCTTGTACTCGGCCATGTTGGCATTGGTAATATCATCCTCGGTTTCTTGTTCCCCATCGGGTCCAAAGCTACGAATGATGTATTTAAACCTTCCCTCACCTTCCTCCAGGACATATTCATTATCCCAGGGGTCTTTGGGGACCGAGGAAACTTTGAGGAAATTCGCGTTGATAAGTTCTTCGAAGCTTTCGGGATAGCTTCGCTTTTTGAGCCGGTATAACTCAATGGCACTGTCGAAGGTGGAGATATCAGCTTTAACCTTGTTAACTCTAGCGACATCATCTTGTCCAAGTACGTTTTGGGCAACGATGGTTGCAAGGATTCCGATGATAATGACGACGACCATGATTTCGACGAGGGTAAAGCCTCCCTGTCGACGTTGTTTTCGGTTCATGATGGATTTGTTCCTTAATTCGATGGAATTCACAATCCTGTACCCTTGAAGAACACCCACTCGGGCAACAGGATCCTATGACGTAATATCCTACCCTATCTTCCCCATTTTCATGTTCCCAACTTAGCCCCCATTCTTCCTGAGCTTGCGTCCCATGGGAAGGGCCCACACAACAGGGACAGGATTTTTCAAATCCCTTTTCTATGGGCCAAGTTGATTGGAGCTCCAAGGGGGAATGGCATTCAGGAAAAGATCTTTGAGGGCAAAATCAACCGGTAAGGGTTCCCAAGCTTAATGATTGAGCTTATTGATCTGCATAAGAGGCAGGATGATGGAGAGGATGATTCCGGCCACGATCCCAGCCAAAAAAACGATGATGAGAGGCTCCAGAACGGTAGTCATCTTCTGGGTAGCCAGCTCGACCTCCTCTTCATAGGTCTGGGCCACTTGGTCCAAAACCTCTTCAAGGTTTCCCGCTTGTTCTCCCACGGCCACCATATAGGACACGACTGGGGGAAAAGCCCCACTGAGTCGCATTGGGGTCGCAATATCGGCCCCTTCGAGGATATGGTCATGAATTTTTTGCAAGGCATTCTCAAGCACTTTGTTTCCGAGAGTGTCTTTCGTGACCTGGATGGCTTGAATCACAGGGACGCCTGATCCGAGGAGGGTGGAAAAAGTTGTGGCAAAACGACCCACCGATTGCTTGAGCATGAGGTCCCCAAAAACCGGAAGCTTGAGGACCATTTGGTCCCAAAGAAGCCTCCCCTTGGGGAGTTTGAGGAACCAGTTGAAGGCCATCGAAAGAAATGCGACCCCGAGAGCAACTGCCCACCACCATTGGACGAAGAAGTCACTGAGAGCAATGAGGATCTCAGTGGGAAGGGGGAGTTCCTGCCCACGCGATCGGAACATTTGGGAGATCTTGGGGACGACAAAGGTAATCAAAATGGCGACAACGAGGATCCCTACGGCGATCATAATCATTGGGTAGATCATGGCCGCACCCACCCTGTTTCGCATGCGACTCTGTGCCAGGAGATAGTTGGCGAGCTTCTGGAGAACCTTGTCCAGGGCCCCCGAGGCTTCCCCCGCCTTGACCATTGCTGAATAGAGCTCTGAAAAATAGGCTGGATGATTCGCGACTGCGTCTCCAAAGGTCATTCCTGTGGAGACCTTTTCCCGAATGTCCCGAAAGACCTCTTCGATTTCACGGTCCGGAGCTTGTTCAATGATGGCCCGAAGCCCATCGATCAAGGGGATCCCTGCTGCCAAGAGAGAAGCCAGCTGCCTGGTGGCAGCGGCCACCTGTTCGTTTCTCTTTTTGTTCGGGGTATTTGCCCCCTGAAGTTTGCGGAGCTTGATCGCAAAGCCACGCCTGCCTCCCCGTTGGGATTCATGAATCTCGGTGACCAGCAGTTTCTTTTTCCGGAGCTTGGTGCGGGCATCTTTGGCGGAATCCGCATCAATGATCCCCTTCTCCTTCGTTCCCTTTGTGGTCAGAGCTTTGTATTCGAAAATGGGCATCCAGCTTTTATTTCTCTCTTTTCAAATCCAAGTTGCTTTCTGAGGCCATGACCTTTGGGAGGTAACTTCTTGAGCCGCGTTAGAATATATCGGCTTGTGTAACACGGAGAATCTCCGAGGGGGTGGTCAAGCCTGAGAGGACTCGATCAATCCCATTCATTCGGAGAGTCCGAAGGCCTCTACGGATGGCTCCTTTTTTAATCTCCGTGGCGGTTGCTTGGCTGACGATCTGGGCTTGAATCTCGTGATCGATGGGAAGAATCTCATAAATGGCCGTTCGCCCCTGGAACCCTGAATGAAAGCAATCATCACAACCAGCTCCCTTCCAGACTTTGCGGTGGGGGAATTGATCCAGGCTGAGATCCAGCTCTTCCAGTGCAAAGGTGGTTTTTTCGTCCGGATCTACCTCTTCCTTGCAGGTGGGACAAATCAATCGGACCAGGCGTTGAGCAACCACTAACAGCAAGGAGCTGGAAACCAAATAGGGTTCAATCTCGATGTCCAATAACCTGGTGATCGTGGATGCGGAGTCATTTGTATGGACGGTTGAAAACACAAGGTGACCGGTTAGGGCTGCTCGGATTGCGATTTCTGCGGTTTCTTTGTCTCGGACTTCTCCCACCATCATGACATCGGGGTCTTGGCGGAGAAAAGACCGCAATCCTGCGGCAAAGGTGAGTCCTTTTTTTGTATTGACTTGTACTTGGGAGATTGTGTCCAGGTTGTATTCGATGGGATCTTCGATCGTAAGGATGTTCTTTTCCTTGGAGTCCATCTCCTGAAGGCCCGCATAAAGAGTCGTTGTCTTCCCGGAACCGGTTGGACCCGTCACAAAGATCATTCCATGAGAATAGCTGAGGTAACGGCGGATGATCCTAAGGCCTTCTTCGTTGAGCCCGATCTCTTCAAGAGTGTAGATACGAGCGGATTTGTCCAAGATACGGAAGACGATGCGTTCTCCATGGTTTACGGGGATCGTGGAGATACGGACGTCCACTTCACCATCTCCGATGCGGATGCTGGCCCGGCCATCTTGGGGAAGGCGGCGTTCAGCAATGTCCATTTTTCCCATGACCTTGACACGGGAAGTGATGGCTTCCTGTGCTTTTTTTGGAATGGCTTCCATGTCATAAAGGATGCCGTCGATACGCATTCGCACTTGGAGGCGTTCAGGAAAAGGTTGGAGATGAATATCGGATGCTCGCAGCTTTAAAGCCTGGAAGAGGAGCATATTGACCAGTTTGATGATCGGCGCCTTGTTGGCGACATCCAGGAGGTCCTCGGACTCTTCAATGTCCGTGGCCAAGCCCATGATGTCTTCTTCCTCAATGTCATCGAGGGCCTCATCAACTCCATCAGCCTTATGACGATAGGCCCGGTTGATCAGGGTGGAGATCTCTTGCTTGGGAACCAGAACGGGTTCGATCTCCCGGTTCATGAGAGTCGCCAAGTCATCCAAGGCTTGTGTCTCCAAAGGATGGCAGGTGGCGACTTGAGCACTGTCCTCTTGCTCATCAATGACGCAAAGAAGAGAATTTCGAGCAAATTGAACGGGGACGAGTTGAATGAAATCCATCGGAACACGAACGCCGCTCAGATCCTCCCGGTATGGGATGTCGAGAAGTTCCGAGAAAAAGGTCAGGACTTTCTTTTCCGGCAGATAATTTTTCTGAATGAGGATTTGGTCGAGAGTCTGTTCCGATTCTCTCTCCGCCTTCAGAATGTCAGGGATCTTCTCCTCTGGGATCCCTATTTTCTTCAGGAGTGCCTCCTTCAGGTTATCTCTGGCGGGTTGTTCCCTTTCTTCCTCATCCGGCTTTCCGGCAGGAGGTTGAGACTCCTGAGTTGTCACTGATGTTTCCCCCTGCTTTTGGTTGCTCGATGAAGTTTGTCTGCAGAAGCACCGTCGGGCTTGGTCTCCCCTGCTGGAGGCCTGACATAGGTTGGAATCTCAAATCCACCAAGTTTATCGAGATCCTCAATCGTGGATGCCGGATCCTCCAGGCTATAGCTGTCTTCGCCCTTCCATTTTGGGTCTAAGATCTTAAGTCGGCGGTGGCCGATGTACTTGGACGCCTCGAGTTTCTTTTCAAAGGTGAGCTTGGAGAGATCCGAAAAATCCTCTTCATCCAGGATGTGAGGTGTCAAAAAGAAGTAAAGATTTGTTTTCCGTTTCGTGGTCTCCTGTTTCCTAAAAAGAATGCCGAGGATGGGGAGATCCTTGAGGAAGGGGATGCCATCATTGGTTTCGCTCGATTGATCTTCGATGACTCCTCCGAAGACCATGGTGTTCCCGGAGGGGATGGTAACAACTGTTTGGATGGTCCTAACGGTTTTCGGGGGAGGCACCGCCGAGCTGGAATCAAAGGATCCTGTGAACTTGGAGACCTCGAGTTTGATGTTGAGTTTGACGTAATTGCCTTCCGAGATACTTGGCGAGATGGCCAGATCGATCCCAGCGTCCTGGAATCCGCTGAAATCCGTTTGGGTTGTGACGTTACCCGTCTGGCTCCTTGTTGTGGGAAAGGAGTCCTTGCTTGTGACGAGGGCGTCCTCGTTGTTATTCACCAACACCGAAGGGATGGACAGGACATTGGCCGTTGTGTCGGATTTCAAGGCATTCACAATGACAGGAATGGCGAAGTCATCGCTGGATAAAATGCCTCCTGTGATCCCTTGCAAGGGGTTCTCGAAATCCGGAAGACGAGTGTCGGGGAGACCGTTCCCATCAGTGTCTTGAAAGGTGGTGAGTCCATAGGATGTGAAACCAAAGGGCCTGGTGAAGTGTTTCCCTCCGATATCTAACAGGCCAAGTTCGATCCCCAATTTATCAACATCTTGTGTGCCCAATTCGATTAACGCAGCCTCAATAAGGACCTGAGGTTGGCGTACATCCAACTTCTTCACCAGCTCCGAGACTTTTTCGTACTGACTTTTAGACGCTGAAATCAACAGGGAATTGCTTTTCTCGTCGTCGATGATGACCGGTGGGGGCTCTGTTTGGGAGGAAGCCCTGCTGGCGCCGGGAGCCCCTCCGCCTCGGTTGCTTTGGCGTTGGGCAGTACTCGCTTGTTGAAAGAAGTCCCTGAGGGTTTTTCGAATATCCTTGGCCAAGGTATTCCTGAGCCGATAGACATGGTAGTTGCCCTGGAAGGTTTCAATCTTGGTGTCAAGCCTGGCGACAATGTTTTCAATCTCCCGGATCTTCTTTTCGTGAGCATGAATGATGATTCGGTTGGAATTGGGTACTACCATGATTTTGATTGGGACCAGATCTTCGGGATTGGGGGTCCCCTGTCCTGCCGGTTGGGCGCCCGTTTTCTTCTGGGCAACAAGCTGGTCCAAGATCGGGACGATGTCTTCGGGGGCCATGTATTGAAGACGGATTGTTCGCAGGCTTGCTTTGGGTGCTTCTTCTTTAATGTCCACCAGCCTGAGAAGCTGAGAAAGAGTGTAAACTGACGGCGCAAAGCCAGCGAGCATTAGAGCCTTTTGCTGGCCGCTCGAATCTCCAAGGGCGATCATCTGGTCAATCCCCAGAGGATCATTGTGAAAAGCCCTGAGATTGGCAGCAGCGAGGGAAGCGTTAATGTTTTTCAGTCGGAGGGTGGTGATGATGTAGGAACCCGTTTTGTCTTTATAATTTTCCAACTCGTCCGGGGGGACGAAGATGGCGCCCTTTTTGACATCATGGGTTTTCGTTTGGATCTTGACGATTTGATAGAACTTGGATGGGTCTTTGCCTCGAGGAATAATGGCCCAGCCTTTGATGAAAAGGACGGTTTGGAAGAATCCGAAGAGTTTGTCCTTTTTGATTCGCATGGTCCCCAGTAGGCGAATCTGGTTGGTTGGGCTATCGGGTTGGAGAGTGGGATCACTCTCGGTGTCGATGTAGAAGGTTTTGTGGGTGATTTTCTGGACGAACTTCACAAACTGGAGAAAAGGGACTCCCTTTTCTTCTTCTACTGCAAAGATCACGGTATCGCCCTGCACTCGGATCTTTTTGCCCTGCCCCCCCCCGCCTTGGTTGCCCGGTTGGTTGCCCGGAGGGTTTTGAGGAGGGGTTTGTCCCAGCAGAGCTGTGCTGGGGGAAAAACCTAATCCCAGGCAACCCATAAGCAGGAGAGTTGCATGTAAGCGGGGCTTCAAGCGGAAGCCCCCTCGGAAGGGGTAAGGAGCGCTCCCATGGCCCTCCCGAGGGGAGCTTGAGCGTTCGCAAAAACAATACTTATAAATTCGACGGAGTGTGGAGATTTGCACCAGTTTTGCTTCTCCTCGTGGAGTGGATCTTTCTCTTCCATGCTGGTTTGCCAACATCGGACAAGCCCTTCGGACGAGAAGACCGTTTTTTTATTCCGTTTCGGCATAAAAAGAAACAGCAAAGTAAGTTCGACTGATTGAACCTATATGATTCAGGACTTGGGTTTCTCTACAAGCTGTTTTTTTCCCTCTTTATTCATGACCTCAAAGTCTTAAGCCGGTTTCTTTCCCACAGAACCGGGGTTCAAAGGATTCCTTGGGGGGCCATGGGGATGGGATGCCGGTTCTCCGGGGGACTTCCTTTTTAGAAAAGGCTTTGCGATGAGGGGCACGGGCGGTTTCGATGGTTCTCCTCCCCCGATTGAAATTCTTCTTTTGATGAAGTGAGTGGTGTATGCGGAATTTTCTTGTCCCGCTCTTCTTTTGGTTGACCTTTTTTCTGACTTCTCCCTTAGTGGCATCCCCGGAGATCCTTGCGTCAGATTTATTGCCTTCTCCCAGCCATGAGATGGATTCTCTTTTCTCAGCGAATCGGGGAATGAGGGAAAGCAAGCATCCTGGGGTGGAGATCCAGGAGGAATCAGGAGGGAAAACTCAACAGGGGCAGGAATCCTTTCGCAAAAAGGCCGAAGAAGGCGGTGAAACCCATTTTAAGTGGAATCCGCCTGTTTGGGCGGTTTTACCCTTTATTCTCATGCTGCTATGTATTGCAGTCCTGCCTCTTTTCGCGCACCACTGGTGGGAGAATGACCGTAACCGAGCCTTGATCAGTCTCCTGTTGGGGGTGCCTGTTCTCTACTACACCTATCGGTTCTCAGGAGGACCTGGTTCAGAGGGGAACTGGCATCAAATCTTGCATGTGGGGGAGGAATATATCGCGTTTATTGTGCTCCTGGGTTCCCTTTTCATGATTTCCGGTGGGATTGTCATCACGGGAAATCTCAAGGGGACTCCAAAAATTAACACATCTTTTCTTGCTGTCGGTGGGCTCCTTGCAAGTTTTATTGGGACTACAGGGGCCGCGATGCTCCTGATACGGCCCATCCTCACCACCAACAAGGAGCGCAAGCACAAGCTCCATACCGTGATCTTTTTTATTTTCATTGTGTGCAATACCGGCGGGTGCCTGACCCCGCTGGGGGACCCACCCTTGTTCTTGGGCTTTTTGAAAGGAGTTCCCTTTACATGGACCTTCAGCCTTTGGAAGGAATGGGCTTTTGTCGTGGGTTCTTTGCTCGTTGTGTATTTCTTTTTGGATTGGATCGCACACAGCAGGGAGACAAAGTCTGACCTCTTGCTGGATGAGGAGCACGACCGGCCTCTTATTGTTCGAGGGGCACAAAATTTCTTGTTCCTTGGTGGGGTTGTCATGGCTGTGGCCATGCCGGATGTCTTCCACTTTCCCAGCCGAGAAGGGTTCATGATTTTGATGGCCCTTCTCGGCTGGTTCTCGACGCGTCCGGAGAACCGCCGGCAAAATGCCTTTTCTTTCGCTCCGATCGTTGAGGTCGCTGTTGTCTTCATTGGGATTTTCAGCACGATGATTCCGGCTCTTGCGCTTCTTGAGGCTCGAGGTGGGGATCTTGGAGTGACAACGGGCCATCAATTTTTTTGGGCAACCGGGAGCCTCTCATCCTTCTTGGATAATGCTCCCACCTATGTTTCCTTCTTGGCCTTGGCTAACGGAATTCACGAGTGGGGGAGTCAATACCTGGATCGAGTCCTTATTTTTGCCCAGGGGCATGAAGCCCATATCATGAGTCTGGCCCAAGCCAAAGCTTTAGCTTTGCAATGGGAAACCCAGGGGGTGCAAAATATCTTCATCATCCCGGAGAAGATTTTGACAGCCATTAGCTTGGGAGCTGTCTTTATGGGGGCCATGACCTACATCGGAAACGGTCCCAATTTTATGGTTCGTTCCATTGCCAATGAGGCAGGAATTAAGATGCCATCGTTCTTTGGATACCTTTTGTGGTCGGTGGGCATTCTGGTTCCGATTCTCTTTTTATGTAACTGGGTTTTTGTGTAATTCGCATTCTTCGGGAAGGTTGATGCAGGAGAAGGGGGTCCGAATAGGAACGGCCCTCGTCGGACCCTGTAGGAAGGGCTTGGTAGAGAGGTCTTGTCTCCACCGGGTTTTCCAAGCTCGTTGGTCCCCGGAAAAACGTTTTTTGTTCAGGGAAATTGCGGGAAGGGGGGTGGTCGGCTTAGGATTCTTGATTCTTTCTCCTTTCCAAATCGGGATGGGGAGGGCAGCATGTTCCGTTCAATTTTTCCCTTTGGAGCGCCTGCGAGATGAATTTGAGCGATATCTTCCCCATCGAAGGAGTGATCCTCGACTTTCAAGGAAGTGGGCCCGAAGAGTGCCTCTCGCTGATTGTCAAACATTTAGTGGAGGTTGGGCTTTTGGAGGAGAGGCTTCAAGAAAAGGCCCTCTCAGCTCTTATGGAACGTGAGAAGTCGATGTCAACCGTGATGGGAGATGGCTTGGCCATTCCCCATGCGTCTTTGCCTGGATTGGCTCGGGAAATCGGCGCCATTGCGATCTCCCCCAAGGGCCTGTCTTTTGGGGGGCCTGAGGGTGAGCCCGTGCATTTGATTTGTTGTATGCTTATCCCCCCCGCTCGTAAGATTCTCCACGTCCGGACGCTTGCATCTCTTGCCAGGATTCTCATTCGTCCCGAAATCCGCAAGGACCTTCTCGAAGCGAAGACTCCCGCGCAAGTCCACGACATCCTCGCCGGGGCAGAGAGTAAGGCCTGACGATGCCTTCGAGGCCGATAGCCTCATTCCTTGTTTCTCGGGCTTTATTGGCAGTCTTCCTTTCCGGGTTTGGGGGACTTCTCTTTGAGATTTTATCTCTTCGGATGGCAGCCCTTTACTTGGGGCAGGGTTCCCAAGCACAAGGTTTTGTACTCGCTGCCTTCCTTTTGGGTTTGGGGGTAGGAGGAAAGCGCGCTTCGCAGCAGAGGAATCCCAAGGGAAGGCTGTTGAAACGAGCCAGTCGACTCTATTTGTTGGTCGCCTTTCTGCTTCCTCTCCTGCCTTTTGCTGCCTTACAACTCCATCCGGGGGATCCTCTTCTGGGTCCTTTGTTTTTCTTGGGAGTTGGAGTCCCGGCAGTGTTTATGGGGGAAGCCTTTCCCCTCTGCATCACGGCATTGCAGGGGAGCTTTCACCGAGCCGCCTTTTTTTTAAATGGGAGTAATCTCCTCGGATCTTGCCTTGGACTTGGCTTGGGGGCATTGGCCATGATCCCTCTTCTGGGAATCAGGACCAGCCTTTGGCTTGCTGTCTCTTTGTATGCTCTTTCCTTCTTTTTTCTCCTAGGGCTAAGAAACCCGATCGCCGAGGAAGGGCAAGACTTCGTGGATGAAACGCAAGCAGCCTCTGCTTGGGAGGAGGAAGGAAGGGGAGGAAAAATCCTGATTGTTGCTGGGGCGGCTCTGCTTCTTTTGGAGATTTGGTTACCCAGGAGGTTGTCTTTTTCTTTTGGATCCTTCCTTCCCACCCAAGCAGGTTCCCTCTTGGGGCTCTTGTTGGGCCTCGCCCTGGGAAGTTTTCTCCTTGGGTTTCGCGACTTGGGGCGCCGCCTGGGACCTTCCTGGATGGGACTGTTCTCTCTCCTGGGTGTCCTCCTTTCCATGGTCTTGGTCGAAAGCTTTGCGGGGGACTTGGCAGGCTTGTCGCTGGAGAGTCTCTCTGGCGCGTTGTTTGGGGCGACCGTATATCCTGGTCTCCTCCTCCTTCCCGCCAGCCTTCCTCTTGGTGGGTTGATCCCGGCTTGGATCTCCCGGCGTGGGGCCAAGGACGGAGCAGGAGAATCCATTGCCGGCAAGGCCTTCTTCCTTTTTTCCATGGGAGCTGCTCTCGTGGGCTTGGGGAGCCCCCTCCTCTTCGCCCTCCCTCTCGAAGCCTGGGGCCTTGGTTCTCCTCTCCGTTTCATGCCTCTTCTCGCAGCAGGGTTTCTTGCACTGGGCCTGGGGCGATTCCGGTTTTCGCTTCCCTTGACCCTCGCCACCCTTTTTGGGCTGGGATTTTTTTTCAACAATACATGGGGGACACCCCTTCTTTGGGAAGCCCGCAATTTTGATGCGAAGGGAAATGGGAGGACGGTGCTCTCCCAGAAATCCGACCGGATT
>JALSSW010000157.1 GCA_026984035.1 Planctomycetota bacterium | reverse complement strand
GAGGAAATGTTGAGAATGCGTCCCCCTTCCCCCATTGCATTCCCTCCACCCCCCCGGAGGACCGCCCGGGAAAGAAGGAAGACTCCATCCAGGTTCACAGCAAGAATCTCCCGCCAACGATCCTCCCCCTCCCCAGAACAAGCATTCGGCCCACCAATACCGGCGTTATTGACCAGAATATCGATCCCGCCAAGAGCCGAATAGACACGGGCCATTCCTTCCTCAACCGATTCGGGCAAAGAAACATCCATGACCACAGGCAGAAGGTTCCCCTTTCCGAGCGCTACTGTTTGGTCTAGAGCCTCTGCCCGACGACCGCAGATAGCGACTTTAGCTCCCTCCTCTTCGAAACGAAGAGCAGCGGCCCGCCCAATCCCCGAACCCCCACCGGACACAAGAACTCGTTTGCCATCAAAGCGATGCATCACTGGCTTAAGCTTGTCCATGGGGTTTAACGCCTCCCTACCGTCAATTTTAGGGGGACTCTTTTTCCCTTTCGAAGAACAACCATGATCATTTTCTGACCAGGCCGCAGATCCTGCAGGGCATAGGAAAAATCATAGATATTATCAATGTCTTTGTTCCCAAGCTTGACAAGGATATCGCCTTTTTGGATCCCCGCCTTTTCGGCCGGGCTACCCGGTGTAGCACCCGTCAGCTTCACTCCCCCTTTTCCTTCAGCGTAGTCAGGAATGGTCCCCAGGTAAGGTCTTGCCCCCTGGTTACGAGTCTTCTTGGGAGGAGCCTTGGAAATCGGTTTTTTAAAAACAGGGCGCCCTTCGTGCCGACTCAAAAAAACCAAAAGATCCGCCACTGTTCCGGCAATCCAAGACATAGGGGAGATTGTAATCTTCTCCCAATCATCCCCAGGCCGATGATAATCCGAATGGGTCCCAGTGAAGAAATGCACTGCCGGGATCCCAACTTGGTGGAAGCTCTGGTGGTCGCTTCCTCCAAAGCTTGAATCATTGAGGCGAACCGAGGCTCCCCCCTTCGCTCGCTCCCGGAAAAAGAGAGGGAAGGCGGGGGAGGTACCAGCCCCGATCACAGCGCAATACCCTTCATGGCTTCGCCCAACCATATCCAAGTTGACCATGGCCACCATGGAGTGAAGAGGAACCGGAGGGTTCTTCACAAAAGCCTTGCTCCCAAGAAGTCCTTTCTCTTCGCCTGAGAAGGCCACAACCAAAACAGAGCGACGCAGGCCTTGGGGATGCTTGGCCAGCCACTTGCCCACCTCAATCAGCATCGAAGTTCCTGAGGCATTATCATCCGCGCCATTATGGATTTGGCCCAAGCCGCCTCCCAAAGCGAGACTGCTTGGTCCCCCCAATCCGAGATGATCAAAGTGAGCCCCCAAAACAACATATTCCTTGGAGAGGTTCGGGTCTTGGCCGGGGATCATCCCGACGACATTACGGGCTTTCTTACCAATGGACGACAGTTGAAGATTCAGAGACGCGCTTCCTTCAAAAGACCCAGCGTCTTCTCCACCTTCCCAGTCCTCCGCAGCGGGCCAAACCTTGGCAGCGGCGGACCGCAAAACCTGAAAGCCGGGAAGCCCCGAAGAATCCGTCGATGGGGGAAAGGCCTTAAACTTATCGACAATCAAGAGGACTCCTACCGCCCCCTTAGCTTTGGCCGTATAAATTTTCCGGCTCAGGGGTGCACGAAGGAGAACTCCTCCGACTTCGGGACTTCCCTCCAGGAGAATGGCGATCTTTCCTTTCAGGTCTTTGCCTTTGTAATCGTCATAGGATAAGCCCCCATGGCTTTCGGGAAGAGAAACCCCATAACCACAAAACACAGCGGGAGCCTGAATCGTCCCGGAACCGGTATGAGGAAGAGCCTTAAAATCCCTTCCAAAACCCAGGGTTGTGGTGCCCTTCCCATTTTTCAATTGGAGGCCGGGATGTCCCTGGACCACCCAAACTGAGGGAAGAGTGAATTCATGAAACCACGTACCTCCCACAGGCTTCAATCCACCCTTTTCGAATTGAAGGGAAATGTATTCTGCCGCTAATTTTGAGAAGGGGGTCCCCGCCTCTCGACCAAAGAGGCCATCAGCGGCCAAAACCTGGATATGCCCCAGAAAAGCCTCGGGAGGAAAGCGCTCATCTAAGGAAACCTTGGACTTTGCTCGGACCTTGGAAGGTTGCGAGCTTGGCCGGCTTTGAGCCCCCCCCTGTCCCGCAACAAAGGAAAGGCTCAGGAAAATAGAGAGGAGAACATTCTTGGACATCGAAATCACCGATTCATGAGAGAAACTACCTGGTCGACAAGGTTTCCAATACCCGTGGAGACCTCGCTTATTCTTGCTTCATACATGTAAGCGGGGGTGGAAACGATCCGATTCTCAGAATCGTAGGCGATTTCTTCCACCCCGCAAATGGTGTGGCGGCCTCCCAAGGCTTCGATCGCCTCAGCAGTAGAAGGATCTTCTCCGATCGTTAGAAGAGGAGAGACGCCTGTTCCCCGGAAAGCCATTGCAACCAGGACCGGCGAAATGCAAATCGCACCAAGAGCTTTTCCCATACGATGCAAATCCCTTAAAGCCTTCTGGAGATCGGGGAGAACCTCCCCCTCGATTCCCTTCACAGCAAAATCACAGAGATTCTTGGCCACACCAAAGCCCCCAGGGAGAATAAGAGCTTCTAAATCTTCAACCCGAAGAGCCGAGAGGGGATGAATCACCCCCCGAGCAATCCTCGCCGCTTCCGAGAGAACATTGCGGCTTTTCCCCGGGACCACCTTTCCCTTCAAGTGGTCCACAACATCCCGTTGGGGAAGATCCGGAGCAAAAACAAGAACCTCGACTCCATGCCGGTCTAAGTGATACAAGGTAAGGGTCGCTTCTTGGATTTCACTTCCGTCCAGAAAACCGCAACCAGAAAGGCAGACTCCGACTTTGACCATTTCAAACCTCCTTTCCGAAAATGACAGCTTCGCTCAAAAGGCCAGCAAGTATAACCGCGTTCTCCTTGTGTTCGGCCTTCTTTGCTTCACCACAAGTTGTCACACCTTCTCCAGGCCAAAACGAAGCTTCCGGTCCCGCTTCAAAGCAATCGATCTAAAAGCATACAAGGAGGAGCATTACAGGATCCTACGAGGCCTTTCCCCCTCCCGGGGAACCTTGAAAGACCTCCTGAAACAGGCTGAAACCAAAAGGATCCTCCTGATCGGGGATATTCATAACAACAGGAATCTTCATGAGAAAATTTTTGGGCTTCTTAAGCGATGGATCCAGGTTCCTTCCCAGGTCTTTTTCTTTGTGGAATTCCTGGGTTTAGAAGACAAAAAAAATATCCATCGCTTGGAACAAGGAGAACTCTCAATCCATGAATTTGCAGATGCAGTTTTTCAACGATGGAAAAGTTCATGGCTGCAGCTCCAAGAATTTGATCCCCCATTCTATTGGAACCTCCTCAGGCTGATGAATCGCAGGAGAATCCATCTGCGTCCGATGGAACCGATTCCCCGCCTCCCTCTGGGTCGCAGAGATCAATGTATGGCCAGAACGCTGATTGCCTTTCGAAAAAAGCGCCCAAACGCTCTCATCATCGTTCTTGTGGGACACACCCATTTGCTGGGAAAAGGCCATCTTGCAGACCTTCTTGGGGGAACCCCAGGATTCCCGCTCACAAAAGACCTCCCTATTCTTCTCCCGGAACAGAGGCTCTTTTTTCCAGGCCCTGACCCCATCGGAAAAGCAGGACCTTCCTGGTTCCTCTGGAACCCATCCACCTAATCCGAATTACCGATCCGTGTGC
Organism: Planctomycetota bacterium; assembly: GCA_026984035.1. GTDB lineage: Bacteria > Planctomycetota > UBA1135 > UBA1135 > HyVt-539. Next base: position 5,227 of record JALSSW010000157.1, on the reverse strand, counting down.
CGATAGAGGCGAAGGACCTTGGACCGACCTGCCCTTCGGACCCGAGATTTATAGATTTTCCTTGTTTTGGGGTTTTTCCATGAAACCACTACAGAACGAATTCTCCCTTCCCTCAAATGGACTTTCCAAAGGTCACGCCCCACAAGGTCAATCAACCGGTTTATATCCACCAAAGCTTTGGGATATATCTTAGCGTGGATTTCCGTTCCTAAGTCCGAATCCACTTCGTTATAGACTTTAGGCCGTTTTTGGAAGGACTCTGGAAACCTCTGCATCAAACGGTTCTCGATTCCCACATCCCGTTGTTTTTCGGGAGCCATCGCCAAGAGGTGATTCATCAACATGGCCATCGCTACCATTCCAAGGATTCCGGTGGCGATCAGGATCAAAAAAGATTTTCGCATCCTCGCTTCCATCGGCCTCCATCTCCCCCCACTTGAATTCTTTTTTTTGCACAGCGTCCCCTTGCCAAGGGAGCAAAGAAAAAGCCCCCAAAAGAAGTGGGATCATTTCCGGTCAAACAGGCTCAACCCCAGTATACTTCCCATCGGAAAAGGGGATTCCGGGGAGAACTGGCTTCGCAAAGGAACTGCCAGCCGAGTGCAACAGTTTTCCTTCCATCCATGACGAAAAAGGGTTCAAGTCCAGTCCAGGGGATTTGAAGGGGAGGCCATGGAAGCAAAAAACTTTAGGGAACCAAAATGGTTGGCAATCGGTTTGACTGCGCTCGTTTTATTGGGGGGAGCTTGGAAAATCATCGCATCCATGAGTGCAACAGAGAACCCGAGAGCTCTTCAAAAGACGACCCAAGCCGTACCCCAACCAAAACCCGGGACCTATGCCATCTATGAAACAAGTTGGGCGCCAAGCTCCTCAGAGGCAAACTCCTCATCGCCCGAACACCTGGAAGTCGATCCCCAGGATCCCAACCACATGCCATACGTTCTCAATGAAGAGGAAAGGGCTTTTGCCATGAAAGCAGCCAAAACCTGGCGTGGACTTCCAATTGCCATCGAAGGGAGGGAATAAAATGAAAAGAGTCAAAACACAGGAAGGTTTCACTCTCATTGATGCGACCATTACCCTCCTGGTCAGCGTCCTGATGCTCTACACTTTACATTCCGGGACGCAAACTTCTCTGAGCGCGCGAAAGGCGTCAGAAAGAATTTATGCTGCCCACCTTCAGGCAATGGATTACCTCGAGCGAGTACGAAAGATTCCCTTTGGTCAATCCTCGGACCCCAGTCCCACAGCGGCTCAGCTGCAAGAATTTTTTGACGATGATGATGACTTGGGAAGCATCACCCTAACCCAACTCAAAGTCAGTCCCAGCGCCAATGGGTACCAGTTCAAGATGGCCAGCAATGGCCTGAAGGGAACCTGGGAAATCAAAATTACGGACGATCTGGATGGAGATGGAAACAACACGGGGCCTCGGGAAGGTCGCTCCGATCTTCTTAAAATCGAGATTCTCTTTGATGGGAAAATCATGCTTCAGAGCCTGAGAGCTTCCGACCCAAGCCTCACCCTCATCGATACCACCTCAGACTACCTCAACACCGTTCCCGCTCCCCCCGGGGGAGGTGGAAACGGGAGCAATGGGAATGGAAGCAGTGGCAACGGGAGCAATGGGAATGGAAGCAGTGGCAACGGGAGCAATGGGAATGGAAGCAGTGGAACCGGAGGCAGCGGAAGTGGGAACAATGGCAACAACTCTGGGAACCTCATTCCCCCTGGTGGTGGCGGAAACAGCAGCGGAAGCAACGGAAGCGGAGGAAACAACGGTGGAGGTGGATCCAGTTCCGAAAAAGCTCCGGGACGGGGTGGGGAATGAACGGGAAACACACTCCATTAAGAGGTAAAGAGGACAAAACGCAGGACAATTCCAAGGGGGGAAGGATATGAAGGATGAACGCAAACGAGGGAATGAGGAGGGCTTTACCCTGATCATCCTCTTGGTCGTCATGGTGACGATCGGGGGATTGGTCACAGCTCACCTTGGCGAGGTCCGTTCGGACCAACGCAAGATCATGACCAGAATCTATGCTTCGAGGGCGCAGGAGAGAGCCTTTGGGGAGTTAGAGCGCGCACAAAACATCGTGAACGCATCTCCCTACGTCAATGATGAAAACACAGCACTCAAAGCAGCCGTCCTCTCCAACCCGGCTTACATCCCGGGGACCGAAGTCGAAGTCGAAAAGGTCGGTGGACCCTCAAGTGAATGGTACACTCTGAAGGCAACCGGGGAGTTTATGGGAATCACCCGGAAGGCCCAGATTTTCGTCCGCCAACGGTCTCCGGTTTCGGCTTACAACTTTTTTGTGGTGGACCATCCCTTGGGAATCTCCGGAGCCCCTCGTGGAGCCATCCACAGCAACAAAACTATAGATTTCTATTTTCCCTGGGGAACCTTCAGGGACCAGGTGACGGCCAGTGAAGGCTTCGATTACAAAGCAGGTGCAACACCAGCCAATACCCGGCTCTGGGGGCAGCACGATGCCCACGCTCCCACACAAAACATCATGGACGGAATCTCGGTCACCGATCTGAAAAGTAAGCCCACGACCCTTAAAGTTGTGGACAACCTGCTGGCCGAAATCCGATTTCTCGGTAAAGACACCCAGGTGAAACTCTTCCAGCCCGCCATGAGAACCCAAGTCCAAAAGACGGGAACAAGGTGGGTCTTTGATAAAATGGTCTCAGAAACCCACACACGCCAAGTCCCTGTCTATCGAACGGAGTTTTACAATGTAACCGAGAAGGTCTACAAGGACGTCCAACAAACCTGGATCGAGAAAAAGAAGGTCTATAAGGATGTCCAACAAAATTACCAGGTGACCAAGGACATCTTCACAGATGTCACTGAGACCTACACCGTCCAAGAGCCCATTTACCAAAAGAAATGGGTGACGGTGCAGCAAATCGAAAAGGTTTGGGTCGAAAACCCTCCGCCGAGCCTTAAGGACATTGAAGGCGGGTTCTCAGTAGGCGGCCAGCAAGCAGCAACAGGCCACTGGGAAAACATTACCAAGGATACTCAAATCCTGCAGGACGTTCTGGTCGGGCATAAACCTGTAACCAAAACTCGGATTAAAAAGGTGAAAACCGGCACACAGGTGATTACCAAAACCCGAACAATCCAAGTCTTTGATCACTATGTGGATGTTCCAAGAAGCAAATGGATTAAGGTGGAGACAGGCACAAAGGTCGTCCAAAAATCCAGGCAAGTTCTAGATCACTACAACCAAGTGTCTGAAACAAAGCAGGTCCCTTCCTATCGAAAAGAAAGCTACACCTATATGGATTGGGTCAATGTTTCAGAAAAGTTGGTCCAAACAAAGGTCGTTCCGACAAAGGGAGTCCTTTACTTCGAAAAGAAAATTCGAAAAATCGAAGGAAAAGTCCAAGGACAAGTCTCCGTTGCCTCGAATGATCGCGTACGAATCACGAATTCCATCCAATACGTGGACAAGAATAACAACACGCGCATGAGCAATGGCTTGGACCCCCTGAAGCGATACCAGTTCAATCCAAACTACAGGGGGAAATCAGTCCTGGGAATCATGAGCCGTGGAGACATCACCTATGCGCGAAGCATCCCCAAGAAAATCGAGATCAACGCATCTTTGATCTCTACGGATGGAAAAGTTTCGATGGAGGGAATCTCGGTCAACGCAGATGGAACGCAGGTGGGGATCTCGAGCGACGCAGCTGCGCATCCCGAACTCTATGTCAAAGATTCGATTCGGAGGCTCGGGGGAATCGTCAGCCGCAAACGTCCCGTCGCAACCTATGTGGACAGCTCAAACAATGTGGGTTGTGGATTCAAAGAGGGCGTCTCCATTATGGACAGGAACATGATCCTGAAGAACGGTGGGAATATCTCTCCCCCCTATGTCTTCCAGATGAACCGGCCCACCTGGACTCTCACTAACACCGGACCCACCATTTCACCCAACTGATTGAGGAAAATCGCAGCCGATGACTCCATCCATGACGAAAAAAGGGAATGCAATCCCGAATCCCATAGGAGCTACCCGGGAAGGGGAGCGTGGCCTCGGCCTTGTCGAAATGGCGGTCTCCGTCTCATTGACGGTCGCCATTCTAGGTATCACCTACACCGCCGCCGATGTCGTCCACAGCGTAAACCGCTGGGATCAAGCCAAGCTCAAACAGGACGTTGCTTTTCGGGATGCCCTTCGCTCTCTCCGAAAAGAGTTGAAGATGGCGTCGGTGGAACGAGATCCCATAACCAATCAAAACCGCTACCGAATCTTTACAAACGGAAAGGGCCAAATGGTCCTTTCCATTCAAACGGTTAGTGGAGCCCAGATCGCCTCGGGAGAACTCGAGCCGGTCTGGTCATCGGATATTACCTTCAATGTGGACGCAAAGGGTCACCTGATCCGGACCCAAGATGGCGTCGCTAGGATTTTGGGATCGGGTTTCAGAAACATGTACTTCGAAGTCACCGACAAGGGAATGTTTAAGGTCACTGCCGAGCTTGAGATCAAGCACCCAAAAACAAACAAAATGATGCTTGTGACAAAAGTCTTCGAAGTCAAACCCTTAAACTAAGCCGCGTTTTCCGACCGGAGCAACCCATTCCAAATTTGGATGAACAACCATGAATCTCCAACAATCAAAGGTGCTTGGATCTTTTTTTTCCTTGGGTCTCCTTTGCGGACTCCCTGCGCAAGCGGGGAACCAACCTCAAACCGAAGGACCCTATACTGACCTGGTGAAAGCCAGCCAACTCCTTACCGGGAAACGCCTCCATGAAGCGGAAGCCCTTCTCCGCACGGTTGTCGGGAGGATTCCAAAAAACGGGTCTGCCTGGTTCTTTTTGGGCCTGACTCTATCCCTTGAAGGAAAAAAGGAAGAAGCCCTCCCGGCTGTAGAAAAAGCCGTTCAGCTGGATCCCAAGCACCCAGAGAGCCAGGTTCTCCTGGCCGAACTTCTGGCTCCCCTCATGAAACAACGGAAACGATGCTTTGATCAAGCCCGTTCCGCAGCAAAACTCTGCAAAGGCAACCCTCTTCTCTTAGGGAGGCTCGCGAAAGTTCTGCTCCTCATCGACCAACCAAGGGAAGCCAAGCCGATGATCCAAGAAGTCCTCGACCTCCAACCCAAAAACACAGACTTTCTCTCACTCCTGGCACAAGTGTCCTTGTCGCTCCATCAGTATGAAAAAGCCGAAAAAGCCTATGCAAAACTCATTAAACTC
>JALSSW010000156.1 GCA_026984035.1 Planctomycetota bacterium | reverse complement strand
TAGGCCAACGAGGAAAACATGGAAAGCCAAGAGCCCCTTCAACGCCACCCAAGCCAACTCAAGATTCACAGTCATCCCCAAAAACCTTGGGAGGAGTCTCCATCCTTCCAAGACCAAATCGGACAAGGACTATCCAAGAGTCCATCCATGCCATCTCCAAAAACCCAAGGAGAAGCCTGAAGAAGAGATCCTCAAAGAAAAAGAGATAGAACCCCAAATCCAAGATGTCGAGGTCACCGAACAAACCCAAAATGCGTGGAATGCCTATGGGGTCTGGCGCTACGATCCTCGTGATGGAAAGAATGACAGTTCCGTAACGGGTGGGATGGTCATGGCTCTTAAATCTGCCCAAGACTTCAAGCTTGTGGTGGACAAAAAAGCCTTTTCCTTTGCAAGTGCATGGTACGACATGGTCACGGATCCAAACACCGGTCAATGCGGCTATCGCAAAAGAGGGGAAGGCTCAGCTCAGGAACAAGGTCAGGAGGAAAGATTTCCAGCGAATAAAACGGAAGCAATGACTGCCGTCGGCCTCTTCGCACGTTTTTGGCTGGGACAGGATCCCGAGAAGAACAGTGTCATGCTTGCCGCTGCCGATACGATTCTCAAGAAGCCCCCCATTTGGAACCGTGCAGATGGAAGCATTGACCTCTACTACTGGAACTATAGCTCCTATGCCATGTTCCAAGTAGGAGGAAGAAAGTGGAAAAGATGGAAGAGATCTTTGGAAAAAGCCCTTCTCCCTTCTCAGATCAAAAAGGGCCATGCAAGCGGATCCTGGAATCCCGTAGGTGCATGGGGTGAATCCGGCGGACGCGTTTATACAACGGCTCTCTGCGTGTTGACCTTGGAAGTCTAATTCCGCTATAGCAGGTTACTGCGATAAGAAGTGGCTACATATTCCGCCGATAGCGGCCACCCACTTCGTAGAGTGCCCCTGAGATCTGGCCCAGAGAACAAGTCTTTGCGATCTCCAGGAGAACCTCAAAGAGGTTCTCCCCTTTCACAGCAGCAGACTTAAGCCTTTCCAGCCCCTCAGCACTCATCCCCATATTCCGTTTTTGGAAGGCCCGGAGAGCTTGGATCTGATAGATTTTCTCTTCATCACTCGAACGACGCACCTCGGCGGGAGTCATAAAAGGAGAGCCTTCCTTCGAAAGAAACGTGTTCACTCCAATTATCGGGAGTTCTCCGGATTCTTTGAGCTTCTCGTAATAGAGGCTCTCCTCTTGGATTTTGCCGCGCTGATACATGGTCTCCATCGCCCCAAGCACTCCACCTCTTTCGGTGAGCCTGTCGAACTCCATGAGCACGGCCTCCTCTACGAGATCGGTGAGTTCTTCGATAATGAAAGAGCCTTGGAGGGGGTTCTCGTTTTTCGCCAAACCTAACTCCCGATTGATAATCAGTTGGATGGCAAGAGCTCGGCGCACGGACTCTTCGGTAGGAGTGGTAATCGCTTCATCGTAGGCGTTTGTGTGAAGCGAATTGCAATTGTCATAAATCGCATAGAGGGCTTGAAGAGTCGTCCGGATGTCGTTGAAGGCAATCTCCTGGGCATGCAGGGATCTACCCGAGGTTTGAATATGGTATTTGAGCTTTTGGGATCGCGGCCCGGCCTTGTATTTAAGTCGCATCGCCTTGGCCCAGATCCTCCGAGCAACTCGACCGATGACCGAGTACTCAGGATCCAAGCCATTGGAGAAGAAGAAGGAAAGGTTTGGCGCAAAATCATCAATGTTCATCCCACGGGAAAGGTAATACTCCACATAGGTGAACCCATTGGAAAGGGTAAAGGCAAGCTGGGTGATCGGATTCGCCCCCGCTTCAGCAATGTGATAGCCGGAGATCGATACCGAATAAAAATTGCGCACTCCATGCTTGATGAAAGAAGCCTGGATGTCTCCCATCATTCTCAACGCAAACTCGGTTGAGAAAATGCAAGTATTCTGAGCCTGGTCTTCCTTAAGAATGTCGGCTTGAACCGTACCTCGCACAACCTTGAGCGTCTCTTCCCGAATGCGCCCATAAGTTTCAGCCTCCAAAACTTCATCTCCCGAAACGCCAAGGAGGGCAAGACCCAGACCATCATTGCCCTCGGGGATCTCGCCTTGATAGCGTGGACGAGGCATCCCAAGGGCTTTGTATTTTTCTTCGATCTTCTTGTCAACTTCAGCAAAAAGCCCCTGTTCACGAATATGCTTTTCGCACTGCTGATCAATGGCAGCGTTCATAAAAAAGGCCAGCATCATAGGGGCCGGCCCATTGATCGTCATCGAAACTGAAGTCTTGGGGTCGGCAAGATCAAAACCGGAATACAGTTTTTTGGCATCATCCACCGTGCAGATCGAAACACCTGCGTTGCCTATTTTCCCGAAGATATCGGGCCGCTCATCGGGATCCTCCCCATAGAGTGTAACGGAGTCAAAAGCAGTCGAAAGCCGAGCAGCCGGCATCCCTCTCGAGACATAGTGAAACCTTCGGTTGGTTTGTTCCGGACCACCCTCGCCCGCAAACATGCGGGTGGGATCTTCGCCTGAACGCTTAAAGGGAAACACCCCTGCCGTGAAAGGGAAAGAGCCGGGGAGATTTTCGCGGCATAACCATGTGAGCAGATCCGCCTCGCTCCGATACTTGGGAATGGCGACCTTGGGAATCTTCGTCCCGGAGAGAGACTTGGAATATTGGTTCACAACAAATTCCCGTCCCCTAACTTTGTAAACAAACCTATCCGCCCGATATGCCTTGGAGACTTCAGGCCAATCTCGGAGGAGCTTGCGGTTTTCACCGTCCACCTTTCTCTCGATTTCATCGCGCGCTTTGCGCAGCTCCCCCAACTCTTTTGACGAAACACCGCGACCTTCGAGTTCGACCATCGCCCGACCCAAGGCCTCGACACGTTCAACAAGGTTTGCCTGCTCCTTGACCCACTCATCGTAACGCCGGCAAGTTTCCGCAATTTCAGAAAGATAGCGAACCCGCTTAGGGGGAATCACAAAGGAATGTTGTTCCTCCTCTATGGGGAGTTCCAATGAGGTCTCAAAAGGTTCATGCGCTACCTTGGAAATCAGGTCCAAGAGAGCGAAGTAAAGCCGGTTTGTTCCAGGGTCGTTGAACTGGGAAGCAATGGTCCCATAGATGGGAAGATCGCTGTCTTCTCCATCAAAGAGTTTGTGATTACGGCGATACTGTTTCCGAACATCTCGAAGAGCATCCAAGGCCCCTCGTTTGTCAAACTTGTTGATCGCAACCATATCCGCGAAATCGAGCATATCGATCTTTTCGAGCTGCGTCGCCGCGCCGTACTCAGCGGTCATCACGTAAAGAGAAGCATCCGAATGCTCGGTAATTTCAGTATCGGATTGCCCAATCCCGGAGGTTTCGAGAAGAATCAGATCGAACTTTGCAGCTTTGAGGATTGCGATGGCTGCAGCCACATGAGGGGAGAGTGCAAGGTTGGCTTGCCGGGTCGCCAGAGAGCGCATGTAAGCTCTCGGATCCAGGATGGAGTTCATCCGAATCCGATCCCCCAATAGGGCTCCCCCCGTCTTCTTCTTGGTAGGATCCACGGAGATCACGGCAATTGTTTTGTCCGCAAAATCCATCAAGTAGCGCCTGACGATTTCGTCCACGAGTGAGGACTTTCCCGACCCTCCTGTTCCCGTAATCCCTAAAACCGGGGTATGCGACTGGGCTGCAAGCTTCTCCACACTTTTCAAAAAGCCAGCATGATTCTCAGGGTCATTTTCTATGGCCGAGATTGCTCCCGCCAACATCACAGGATTCCGCGTCGCTAAGGCAGAGGCATCCGGATCCGATCCTACCCCCGTTGGATAATCACACGCACGCAGCATGTCATTAATCATCCCCTGCAACCCCATCCTCCGCCCGTCGTCGGGACTATAGATCCTTCGGATCCCATAGGCTTGCAGCTCCTGAATCTCCTCCGGAAGGATGGTTCCCCCACCTCCCCCGAAGATCTGAATATGCCCTGCTCCACGCTCCTTACAAAGATCATGAAGGTACTTAAAGAATTCGAGATGCCCCCCCTGATAAGAAGTGACCGCAATCCCCTGAGCGTCTTCTTGAACCGCAGTCTCAACGATTTCGATCGCAGAACGATTATGGCCAAGATGGATCACCTCGGCCCCGCTGGCCTGGAGAATCCGTCTCATAATGTTGATAGAGGCGTCATGCCCATCAAACAAAGAGGTCGCCGTCACAAAGCGGACCTTGTTTTTGGGATGAAAGGCCTCTTCCTCAACCCTCAAGGGCCGTGGAGAGGCGGCTGGCTTCTCCCCACCCCTTCCTTCCACAGCCTCTTTTGGATCTGGATGGAGTCTCGTCATTTTTCTCACCAGACAGGGGACAATCCCTACATAGCCCCCCCAGCACAAATCCCAGCTTCTTTGCCCGAGGTTCAGACCTGACAAAAGGCAGGCCCGGGGTCAGGTAAGGCTAAGAATCAACCGATGCGGTTGACAAGCCGCTGGGCCAGAGACTTTCTGCGAGCGGCGGTGTTGGGATGAATAATATTCGCCTTTGCGGCCTTATCGATCTTTGCGAAAACAACGGGAAGGAGAGCAATGGCTTCTTCCTTTTTCCCTTCCTCGGCTGCGACCTTCAGCTTCTTCATGTACCCCCGCAGCTGAGACATCTTGGTCCGATTCAGGACTCTCCGTTTTTCATCTGTGATCAGGCGCTTCTTTGCACTCTTTGTGTGAGCCATATTCGTAATTCCTTACCTGCTTGTAAAATTCGTTTTTCCGGCAACCCTCCACCAAAGGGGGATTCCGAGGCTTTTATAGACCTTTCCTATACCCATCAAAATCGGGCGAAAAAACCCGAAAGAGGATACCGAAGTCCTCTCCTAATGGGAAAGGGAATCCCTTAGAAAAGAAGGTCTACCGAAGGGCCTCCAATCGCTTCGAAACATCCTTATATCCGATATCTACTGCAAGGATCTTTTTATAGGCATGGGTAGCAGCCTCCTTATCCCCGTTGGCTTCGGCCAACTGGCCCATTTCAAAGAGAATTTCCAAGCGCTGCTCCTCCTTGACTCCTTTTGAATCCAGGGCTTTCTGGAACTGTTCCATCGCGAGGTCCACAAGCCCCTTGGCAGCGAAGGATTTCCCCAGGAAGCGGAGCGAGTCCACCTGGAACCGAGGATCCTGGATCGCCTTTTGAAGCTCTGCAATGGCTTCGTCGTGCTGGCCGTTTTCGGACAAAGCAAGGCCTAATTCGAAGCGAGCAGCCAAATCTGTAGGTGCCGCCTCCACCCGCGCCCGGGTGGAACGCAACCGAACCCCCTTTAGCTCCCCCTTCAGACGAGCCACTTTCGTATCATCCCCAAGCTTCTCCGCTCTTCGGATCTGTGCCTCTATTTCCAAAACCTGATAGCGCCCGACCAAGCCAGCCAGTTTGCTGTCCCCGGGATCCAAGGTCAGGGCTCGTTCCAGGAGGTCTAATGCTCCTCCATAATCCTTGAGCCTTCCCCTAAGCGCTCCCAGCTTTTTCATCAGAGGGAGGTCATCAGGATTCTTTTTCAGCTCCCCTTCCAATTCCTTCCTCTCTCCTTCCAACTCCTCCTTGGAACGGTGAATCCGCTGAGCCTTCTCCAACTTTTGCTGCCTGGTCTTGTCCTTGATCAGATCCCTCGAGGAACGTGCTCGATCGAAACCACCCTTTTCGATAGCCCCTTCAGCGGCCAAATCCTTTCGAGCCTTCAGGGCCTCTTGATCCCGGGGGTTCAGCTCCACCGCACTGCGGTAACATTCCATAGCCTCCTGAATCCTCCCCATCGAATACGCAGCCGCCCCAGCCCGCCGCCAAGCAAAGCCAGCCTCGGCAACTTTGTCACCCGATCGGCCGGTTGCGGACAACTTCTCCGCCAGATGCCGGTACACGGTAAAAGCGGACTTGAGCCACCCCCCTGATTCGAGTGCCCGGCCCAGAGCCAGATTAGGCCCAACCAGATCGGGACCAGAGGCTAAGAAGCGTTCGAGGCTGCGCACTTGCCCTCTCGGGTTTTTTGTAAGGCCTGCGATTTTTGCACTCACAAGGCTCAAAATCCCAGAAACATAAGCAAGGGAACTGCTGGCGTTCTTTCCCTCGAATTTGCCGTCCAAAGCAAGACGAAGCCCTTTTCGAGCGGCCTCCATGTCAGGATCTAAATCCAAGATTTGGTGGTAAAGTCCAATCGCAAGGGGAAAATTCCTCCGCTTCCGGGCTTCATCGGCTTTTTCCAGGTGTTTACTCAGATCCATTGGCTTCACCGCCTATTGTATTTGGAAATATCCAGATGGGAGGATCGGGAGGGCTCATCCAAAACGAAGGTTACCCGGCGACTAAGATCCGAACAAGAAACCCTGACTTGTGCCAAGCAAACCCTCGACTTACTCTCTTTTGCCATGGAAATCGTCCTATACCCAGATCCGATTCTTCTCAAGAGCAGCCAAGAGATTCTGGACCCAGGTCCTCAATGGGTCGAGATCGGAAAGGAAATGCTGGAGACGATGTACCGAACCAAAGGCGTCGGTCTCGCCGGTCCCCAAGTGGGTATCTCGAAGCGGATCCTTGTTCTCAATCCAACAGGCGATCCCAAGAAACCCGAGGAAGAGCTGATCCTCCTCAATCCTCGTATCAGCAAAAAGAAAGGAAAGGAATGGGGGCAAGAAGGCTGCCTGAGTTTCCCCGGAATCTATGGAGAAGTACTCCGATCCACTTGGATCCAAATCGAGGGGATGTCCCCTGAAGGCAAAGAGCAATCCTTCGAAGCGAAAGACTTCCTTGCGCGCGTGCTACAGCATGAGCTGGACCACCTGGAAGGGATCGTATTCGTGCAAAGAATGACTCCGGCTGAAAAGATAAAGATTAAGGCTGCCCTCAGTGATCTCGAAGCTCGATTCCGCGCATCTCATGCAAATTCTTGATGGGTTCCCCCCCCAGGGGACAACTAAAGGGCCGAATGCGGTCACGATTGGGGTTTTCGATGGATTGCACCTTGGGCACAAAGCCCTTCTCCAAAGATGTCGGGATGCCGCCCGCGCCCTGGGAGGACAGGCCATTGTGATCACCTTCATGGAGCACCCCGACCAACTTCTCCGGGGTAAAGCTCCCCCGCGCCTGATGACCGAAGCAGACCAATGCCGCGGGTTCGAGGAGATGGGGATGGACCTGGTGGTGCGCATCCCTTTTGACAAGAAAACACGCAATATGGGAGTGGAAGAATTCTCCCGAAACCTTCTCACCGAGGGGCTCGGATGTTCGCTCCTTGTTCTCGGTTTTGATTCAGCCATCTGCAAGGATCGCGAAGGGACTCTTGAATCTTTCCAGGCTCTCGGCAAGGAGCTTGGATTTGAGGCCCTAAGGGTCCCCCCTTTTCTGGTGAAGGGAAAACCTGCCTCCTCCTCCGAGATCCGCAAAGCCCTTCGGAGCGGAGATATCCCCGAGGTAAACCGCATCCTGGGGAGGCCTTGGGGCTTCGAAGGGCGGGTCCAGGCCGGCCAAAAACTGGGCCGAAAGCTGGGATTCCCCACTGCCAATGTGTCCCCTCCTCCCATTCTCCTCCCACCAAAGGGGGTTTATATCGCTCGGGTCACAGCCGATGGAAAAGAACACCCGGCTATCCTAAACCTAGGAATGCGGCCGACCCTCCTGAAAGAAGATAGCGCAATCGAGAACTCCCTCCTCTGTGAGGCTCACCTCCTCGATGGCCCCATCGACCTGGAGGATAAACACCTTCGTTTCGCCTTTTTGGCCTTTCTCCGGGATGAAAAGCGCTTTCCATGCCTCGAAGATCTACGCGCAGCCATCGCCCGGGACTGTGAAATGGCTCGAAACTTCTTTTGCAGAGCTCAACCTTGATCCCCCGTTCCCCCAGCCCTAAGATCCTGCGCCCAACCTTCGACAGGGTTGTCGAAGGGGGACATTTAGTAGGTTTCCGGAATGCTGTTCTCCGGGATGATCGAGCAAAACGCTCGGGCAGGTAGCTCAGTTGGTAGAGCACAGCACTGAAAATGCTGGGGTCGGCGGTTCAAATCCGCCCCTGCCCACCACTTCACCTGGCCCGAACAAGCCGCGAACCCAAGAACAAAACGGCTTCCACGATGGAGGCCCCGACCGCGACCCCTTTGATGTCGGTTGGAAAGAGCGAATCATCGTTCTAGGCTCAGTCTTTGCGGGCATTATCACCCTAATTGTTCTCGGGTTTCTCTTCGACCCCGAACGGACACACGCTCTCCTCATACTCATCCCCTCCTCTTTCTTTGTCCTGGGAAAATTTCTACCTCTCGCAAGCCTAAAAGAAGGTTGGGGCTTCGGCCCCTACGAACTGGGTTTTGTGATCTGGATCATGGACTCTGTCACAGTCCTTATCCTCGTCTATTCCTTCCAAGCCCTTTATCGCATCCGCTGGATCCGTAAGTCCCTCGAAAAGGTCCACCAAAATGCAGAGCTGGTTCTCCATGCCTTTCCCATCCTTCAGAGAGTCACTTTGGTTGGGGTCGTCCTCTTCGTTCTCTTTCCCATTGCAGGGACAGGGGCCATTGGAGGGTCTTTCATCGGGATGATTTTAGGTTTTCATCGCTTCACCCTAATTGCTTGTGTCAGCATTGGAGGATTCCTGGGGGGAATGGGGATGGCTTTCGCAACGGTCCATTTCCGGTCCGCTGTAGAGACCCTTCAGAAATACCAGAGCAGCCCCCTCCTGATCGGTGGGCTCATTGCCATCCTTGTCCTCATCGTTTTGCTCCTGACGCGGGCTTACCAAAAGGCACTGAGCAAAGCTAAGGAAGAGCGCCTCCAACCCCCGAGTTCCAACATCTACCAATCCGCTGTCAGGAACCGTGCGAAGCGGGCAAAAAAACCTAGCCGTTGATCCCCAAGGCTTTGAGCTTCCGGTACAGACTGCTTCGCCCGATTCCCAAGATTTTTGCGGCGCAAGGTTTATTCCCACGGGCTTTTTTGAGAGCTTCCAAGATGGCCTGTTTTTCTGCTTCTTTCTTCCTCGTGGGAAGATGAGGAAGAAGGATTCGGGGTTCCCCAAG
>JALSSW010000155.1 GCA_026984035.1 Planctomycetota bacterium | reverse complement strand
CATCCAAAAGGCACCCATCCTGAAACCCCAGGCTCTTCGGAGCCCCAATCCCCAAGATCTCCAAGGCGCGCCGCACCTCCTCTTTTCGCTTGCCCACGAGATCCCGATACTTGCCTTCCGGATCCCCCGCCCCTCCACCGGTTGCATGCACGACCGAAACCTCATCGCCCCGCTCCCCATGAAAAGCTAACAATCCTCCGAGCCCGATTACCTCATCATCGGGATGAGCCACAAGGCAGAGGACACGCCTTGGGAGGTCGCTTGGATCCCGCATTGCCGGAAAAACCGACCCTTTCATACAGGCTCCCCTGCCCGATAGAGAAGCTGACAACGCTTGGCAGCATCCAGAATCGTCGGAAAACTGCTGGGGATTTCAGCCCTCAATTGTTCCAAGTCCCTTCGATTGCGAATCAGATTGGAGACCACAATGCGAAGCGGCATGACTCCTCCCGAACGGACAACGACTCCTCCCCCGCGATTCAGGCGCTCGGGAAGAGCCCCCCGCCCGGAAACGACCACAGGCACCCCACGCGCCAGAGCCTCTTCGACCACCAGGCCATAACTCTCCTCGCAAAGAGAAGGAAACACGGCTAAATCCAAGTCCAAGGCAGGATGGGGATCATGCATCCCAAAGGGTCCATGCCAAATCAGAGGAAGCCCATGCCGCTTGGCTCGCTCCCGCAGTTGGTCCATGTATTCTGGGTCCGGACAATGCCCCGATAAATGCAGCTCACATTCGCTTGCATTATGACTCAAGGCGTCGACAAGGAGGTCCAACCCCTTACTGGGAACCAGGTTTCCAAAGGAGCCAACCCGCAGGTTCTTCTCCCGAGGGACACTCCGTTCTCTAGGATCTTGCAAAAGCCCATGCCCCAAGACCTCCAAAGGACCATCGAAGGGCAAATGCTTCCGAATCCTCCGAGCAAGGGACTCCGAAGGAACCAGAACCCTCTGCGCCTCCCCAAGCTCCGCTCGGATCCGTGCTTGCCGACGGTCAAAGGCCAGGCCCAGCTCTACCTCATCCGGATCCCCCAGGTCGGGAGAGATGCAAGTCACACAGTTTTCCCGCTCCGCCCCCGCAGGGCAGCGAACGCCTTTGCGGGGCGTCCGAAAAAACCGAGGACAACAGGTCCAGAGATCATGCAAGGAAATGATTGAAGGGATCCCCTTGGCCTTGGCCTTTTGCACAAGCCCCATGCCCAACGTCGACCAATGGTGGATGTGCACTGCGCCTGGTTTTTCCTCCTCCAGGATGCGATCGATCTGGACTTTGGCAGTGGGGAAATCCAACTCAAGGTTGTAGGTCTCCGAGGGATCGCGCAAGACCCGGTGCACATGAAAACCCTCGAAACGTTCGACCAGGCAGCGGCCCCCAGGATGGAAAGCATCCGAGCCCGAAACGATCACAACCTCCTCCCCCAGTTCCCGCAAACCCTTGGCGAGGCCAAGGGTCACCTGTTCGGTCCCCCCGAGAAACTCGGGGGGAAAGTTATGGACGAAGAGAAGGACCTTCACCGAAATTCTCCCAGGCTCCCTTCGCGGAAGCCCTCTGCGAAGCGTCCCTTTCCGGGCAGGAATGCCGCCCTGTGGGCATTCAACCCCAATATATGGTGCGCGTAATCAGTGTAGGCGGTCTGACTGGGATAGCAGGCGATCGCTTCCCTTTTGCTCTCCACAACCGAGCTGATGTCCACAACAAAGTCCGCAGGCAGAGGCGCCCACAACTCATATTCGAAAATCTGAAACTTCTTCGCGGGAGAACGGATACGGTCCAAGGCCAAGCGGGTATTCCTATGGTCGGTGTGGGCATCCTCCACCCAGGGTACATACACCAAGTCCGGCCGTATCCGGCCGACCCATTCTTCAATGTGACCCGCTACCATTTTCAAGTCCTGCTCGCTTGCCTCCAGGTTGTCCGGGAATCCGAGAAAAGCTGTCTGAAGCCCCCCCAGCGCCTTTGCTGCAGCGAGAGCTTCTCGTTTCCGGATTTCGACCAAATCGGCACCAAATCTGAATTCCGGATCCCCATTGCGGCCATCCGTCACAAAAACAACGGCGACCTCGTCCCCTTGGTCTCGATGCCGTCGGAGAGTCCCACCCAACCCGCAGGTCTCGTCATCGGGATGGGGAGCAAGGACAAGGACCCGCCCCGAAGGCGGATCCAGCAAGCGTGCAGCTTTCATAGAGGCTCATCATAGGGGAAAAGCCCCGAGAAAACCCCATCTCAACAACCCTACTTGAGCACAATCCAAGCCGTATTGGTGAAGGCCCGAGTTTTGGCCACGGCATCGATGGACACCCCTTGGATCGGCAGCCTGACCCCCTTTAGCCCAGGAAGGTTGGGGATCGGCACCGAAACCTGTGCCATCTCGGATGCATTCGGGTGAAGCAGATTCACCAGCGGAAAAATCCCGGCGGGTGCGATCCCCAGGTTTCCGAAAAACCCCGTAATGGGAGAAGCCTTGATGGTACTAAGGCTCGCAAACACGGTCGTCAAAACGACGTTTTTGCCTTTCTTGGGTGTCCCCGCCAAAAGATCCAAGGTTCCACCAACCTTCTCCACATCTCCCAGGAGCCAGGAAGCTTCCACCTGCTCTACAACGGTCGGGGAGTTGCGGTTGGCCGTCAAAATCAATCCACCCATGATTGCGCCGGTATCGAGGTAGAGCTTGGTGTCAATCACCGTATGCGTCATGGTTTTAGGATCCAAATCCTCCATGAAAGCAATGTCGGCATTAAACCCTCCGGGATAGTTCGTGAAAACCATTCCTTCGGTGTCCCCATCCGGCCCGGTAATGGGAACCGGGAGGGAGGCATTTTGTTTGGCAGCGGTGATCCGCACCCAGCTGGATTTGGAAGCGATCTTGGGTTTCGCAGGATTGCTGATATCGAGGTCGGCCATGAAAATACCCGATTCCCCCCAAAAGAGCTTGAGCTTCCCTCCCACCCAACCAAGAGCAGGCGCTTCGAAAGACTTGATGAAACTTCCAATCCTTCCCTGGATTACAACAGGATTACCGAAGGCTTGGGTGGGGCTTTTTCGGGAAGCAAAGTAGAAAGCATCGTCGCGGTCGATCACCGCATAAAGACCGGTAGGATCCAGCTGCAAAGACGAATCATTACCCACAATGTTCAACTTCGCGGCTTGGGCACTTGGAGTAAAAATCCCCGTGGTAGAATCGTATTTTCCGATCAAGGAATCCGTGCTGCCCTTTCCACCCCATTTAGCAGCCAAACCCCGGACAGTCAGCGTGGCAGTCCAAAGCCCGGGCCGATCAATCCAGCCCTTGTTTTTAGGATCCCGAAGTCGAAACAGGGTGATCTGATCCACAGCAGCTGCCGGAAGTTTCCCCCCAGTCCCAAAGGTCAAGTAGGGGCTCTTGTGGAGAGGTTTTGAAACTCCCGGACCAGCTTGCGCGGGAAGAAAAGAACAGACCAAGCAAATTACAGAAGAAAGAGAGAGGAGAAATCGCATCGCAAGGCTCCATATAAAATGCGGGCATTCCAAAGGAACAAAATTGTTGCGCCATCAGAATGAACCCAAAAGAGAGAAAGGTGGCTTGAATATACGAGATTTATGCTTTTTTGCGAGCCCACCCGGGGCTCCATGGTCCGATGGATTCATCCCCATGGGGGCTAAAGCGCCATGCACCCAAAAATCATCTTCAGGGGATGGCAAACAAGGCCTGTCAAAGATCCATTTTTGGGAACAGTATTCCAAATCGTGGTTTTGGGAGCTTTGAAGGGAGGGAAAGTTCTTGGATGACCCTGAAAGCCCAGAGGGCTTTCTAACAGAAACCCCGCGGACGGGTTTTCCAGGGGGTTTTCCAGGGGGGCCTATGGGAGCTTGCAGCTGGGATTTTATAGCTGGGGGGTTTTACTTTTTTGGAAAGGTATCCTTTTCATGTTGGACGATTTCGCAGAACACTTTTTTAAGTTCCCGGCGGGCGGTTTTTTTCTCCCTGGGATCCTTGATTTTTTTTCCCAAGCGCCACCACTCAATCCATGCGCGAAGGGAGAGCATGCGACGAATGAACCATGCCCCGAGAGGACCCTTCCACTTGCGATAGTATCGGATGCGATCTCGTCCCCAATGCCGGATTCGTCCTACGAAATTACGGGTGGAGGCCCCTTCGTGGTGACGGATTTCCACACCCGCAAGAAAACGAATTTTGAGACCTTTTCGATGAATTCTCAGACACAGATCCACGTCGTTGTAAAAAAGCCAAAGATCGGGATCAAAGCCTCCCAGATCCTCCCAGAGGGATCGCCTTAGGCAAAGACAGGCGGCGGGAGGCTGCTCGATATCCGCGTCTTTTTGGTGATCGAAGTCACGGTAGTGGTAACGATCATCCAGATACCTAAGGAGGGGCCAACGCCCCCAGGGTAGATCGTAGACAAGGGCCGTCCCCCACCCGGGAAATCGTTTGCAGGAGGTCTGCACGCTTCCGTCGGGATTTACAAGTTTTGGAGAGGTCGCGCCATAATCTGGGTTTTGGACAAGAAAGCTCGCAAGGCCTTGGAGCCCCTGGGCCGGGACCTCGGTATCAGAATTGAGTAAAACCAAAAACTCTCCACGAGCTTCCCGGGCACAGAGGTTGTTTCCGATGGCAAAACCTGTGTTTTCCGGAGAGCGGATGAGGCGGACCCAGGGGTGCAACTCTGCGATGGCCTCGGCACTCCCATCTTCGCTCGCCTGATCCAGGACCAAGACTTCGCTGCCTTCGGTAAGCCCTGCTTTTTGGAGACTTGAGAGGCAGCGGAGAGTCAGGTCCTTTGTATTCCAAGAAAGAATGCAAATGGAAAGGGTTGGAGCCTTCTCAGCTTCCTGCATGGACCTCCTCCTTCAGCTCTACAGGAGAAGGCTTGGTCTCGGGAACGCGCTCAAAACGCCAAAGGCCGACTTCGACAGGCTTACCTCCATCCAAATCCAAGACCCTGAAATAATAAACCGAAGGTCCGAAGGCGTTCCAAAATGAAGGCCCGGGGCGCCATTCTTTGCCCTTTCCGAACATGGCGGCAGCAAGAAGAAAACCCGCGTCATGACAGAATTCCAGAAGGCATCGGTCCATGTGTTTGGGAAAACGCAGGACTGGAGGTTCGGTGATCCGGCCTAAATCCTCCACCTCCCGTTCACGAATTCGGGCCGTGCGCCCGGCAAGACTCGTATGCAGGATCTTTTTGCAAAGTCCTTCGACCGCCCGGCCAATGGGACCATACCACTTGCCATAGTAATACGAGCGGGCCTTCCAATAGCGGCGAAAGGCTTCTCCTTGATTTGTTGTGCCCGAGCGGTTGTAAAAATGCGCCATATGCGCGTCAGGCACTTGGACCAGGACTTTCCCCTGGCTCCTAAGCCGCCGGAACAGGTCCGTATCTTCAAAATAGAGGGGAAACTCGGGATCGAACAGCTCTCCCAGCTCTTCCACTGTTTCTCTCCGCAGCATAAGGCAGGCTCCCGAGAGCATGGAGAGTTCCAAGGGCTCCTTGGAATCGAAGATCCGAAGGGCATCGCGAACCCTACGTCGACGGTAGAGCCGGTTGGCCGAGGGGCTGATCTGAGCCAAAGAACTCCAGATCAAATCGGAGAGAGTAGGGAGAATGTTGGGAGGAAGCCGCACCTCGCGGCCCCGTTCCCAAAATCCAATCGGGCCCACAGCCCCGACCCTGGAGTCCTTATGCAGCTCCCGGTAGAGAGCCTCCACGCAACCTTCCAGCAAAACAAGGTCGGGATTCAGCACCAAAAGATTCCTTCCTTGCGACTGCTCGAGGGCAAGATTCATCCCCTTGGCGTAACCGAGGTTTTCTTTGGCGAGGATAACCTTGCCAGGGAGCTGCTCTCGGCCGAAGCGACGAATCTCCTCGATTGCCTCCTCATCCCGCATGGGAGAAGCGTTGTCCACAAAGACGAACTCGATCTCCAAGGGCCTCCCGGAGGCGTCCTTAGGTTTTTGGGCCTTGAGAGAATGGAGCATGTCCAAGGCCAGCTTCGAAGTATTGTAGTTGACGACGAGGGCGCTGATGTCCGGCTCGCTCACGTCCCCCCTCCATCCCGGAGCACCGTCAAGGGATCCCGCACCTGCCACTCGTGATCCTGGAGGAAGAGTCCCACCTCCATTCCTCGGTTCATCACCAACAGATTGCGGGGAGCGAGCATTTGATGGAAACGATGGATCCCTCGCTGATCCATCAGCCAAACAAACACGACAAACTCGCCCGAAAGCAGCCGGAGTTTGGGGAGGATCAAGTCCACCACGCCCTCGCTTCCTCGCATCTCCACACCGTCCTGTTCAGTGGAATGACCCAGGCAGTGTGTGGAATCGGTTCGCGTGAATCCAATCCCGATCGCAAGAGGAATGTCGTTGGCCGGGTTTTTCCAATGGACCCGCACGCAGAGATCCACAAGAGGTTGCACTTCATGGACAGGTTCACCGCTGTGGGCGTCCAGCAGGTCGATGGAGACAATATGCGGACCCTTGGCGCCGCGCTCGACCTTTTCTCCCGGGAGGGCCTCGAGCACGTCGGTCTCCCGCCCGACCAGTTCCTTTTCATAGGTGGCATAAGCGTTGGTGACGGCCACTGCGTCGTCGAACATCCGGACCCCACCCTGGTGGATCCACATGGCCCGGTCACAGAGTTGCCGGACATCATAGAGCGAATGGCTGCAAAACAGGATCGTTTTCCCTTGCTCCTTGAAGGACCAGATCTTCTCCACGCATTTCTTTTGGAAGTGCAAGTCCCCCACCGCGAGGATCTCGTCAATGATCAACACCTCGGGATCCACGGCAATCGCTGTAGAAAACCCGAGCCGACAAATCATCCCGGAAGAATAGGTGCGTATCGGAGAATCAATAAAGGGAGCAAGTTCGGAGAACTCGAGGATCTCCTCGAACTTCTCCTCCGTCTCCTCACGTGTTAAGCCGAGCATGGCCGCATTGAGATAGATGTTTTCCCGGCCGGTGAAATCGGCGTGGAATCCTGCGCCCAGCTCGAGAAGGCTTGCGACCTTACCTTGGATGCGATAACTGCCCTGGGTCGGAAAGGTGGTTCCGGTCAGGATCTTGAGGAGGGTGCTCTTGCCGGCACCATTGGGGCCGACAAGGCCCACGGTTCGGCCCTTCCCCACTGTGAGATTGATGTCCTTGAGGGCAAAGACAGAGCGATGCCGGGACTTGGACCCACCAAAGGGGAGCCATTCGAGGATGCGCTGGGAGGGCGTGTCATAGATCTTATATTCTTTGCCTAGGTTGACGATCTCGATGGCGGGTTCCTCGATGGGCACGCCGGCGGGATCTAACTGGGCGGACTTTACTTCCCGTTGTTCCATCTTAGACCTCGTCCGCAAAGCGATATTGAAGGGAACGGAAAAGGACAAAGCCGATCAAAAAGGCTGCGAGGGCGGGAAGAGCTGCCTGTCCCACGAGGGCGAGAACACTTGAGAGGGTGTCCTTGTCCGTCCCAATCCGGGGGATGCACAGAACAGCCCGAAGGGCCTTAATAATAGGATTGAGCGGATTCCACTGAAGAAGGGCAAAGATGGTGTGAAGTCTTGGGTTGTTTTTAGCTCCTCCCATGAGCATCTGGTCATACCAAAAAATCGGAGTCGCGAAGAACCAGAGGTTGGCGATGATTGGAAAGATCTGGTTGACATCGCGGAAGAAGACATTGAGAGCCGCCAAGATCAGGCCTACGCCGATGGTGAAGAGCATCAACACAAGGAGGACAAGAGGTAAAAGAAGGAGATTGATTCCGGGGTAAGCGAAACCCGTCAGCGCGGCGATGATGAAATAGGCGAGAGAACCCACAAGAAAGACCACAAGGTTTACGGAAACGATGTGTACGGGAAGGACTTGTGCGGGAAAGGCGACCTTTTTGATGAGGTTGCCGTTTTCGACGACGACTGTGGTGCAGCGAATGGTAGTCTCGGCGAAAATCGTCCAGGCAAGGACACCCGTGAAAAGATAGAAGGAATACCAGAGCGAATGCATCCCCTTGGGTGACCTGACATTGAACATCATCCCGAAGACTAAATAGTAGGTGATGAACAAAAAGAGGGGATGGATCAAGGTCCAAAAGGAACCCAGGATGGAACCCCGAAAGCGGCTCTGAAACTCCCGTCGGAAAAAATTGCGAACGAGGGTCCTGTGTTGATAAAGCAGCACAGGATAAAACAAAGCTTCTTTGAGGAATTGGAGAATCGAACCGCTGCCGCGGTCGGCATCATACCCTTGTTCTTGGGGAGCGCTTTTTCGCTCAGATCGTGAATTGTGTACGAGGCTTGGTGCCATTGGTGTTTTTTAGTTCTCCCTTTTGTAAGCCTTCATCGGATCGCGGATTTGGATACCCTTTGCCTTAATCCCCTTCTTACCAAGAAGATCGGCCATCCGGAGGCGGAGATGATGGCCAATGAGAATTTCCGCGTTGGGATCTTGGGAAGTCCCCCCCCATTCATCCTCTCTAGGATAAAGGGGAGTCGCCATGTCCTTATACATCTGCTTCTCCACGCAATAACGAAGATTGAATCGCTTGGGGGAGAGTCGCTCAATCTCAACGCGGATCCGTGTCCGTTTGCCTCGACTGAAGGCAGCCGGTTGCACGCGCCACTTGGTCCAGAGGACACCCTTACCACGGTCACTCTTCGCCTGGTCAATGCGAGATTCGGACTGCAAAAAATCCCTCGTCGTGTTGTAGACATCCTCATAACGAACCCCGTCGACCGGGATCGTGCGCCAGGCCCGCAGACCGCTGGCGCAAGAGCCGAAGAGGACAGCCATGAAAAGGAGAAAGATTGCTCTCATAGGGGAAGCCTGCCCGATCGGGGGGTAAGGGTCAACTCTCCTGGCTACAAGTCTCCCCGTTACATGCCACGGAAAAGGAGGCTGGCTTGATGGAGGCTGCGGGTGGCAATGGAGCGTGTCCGAGGCGGGAGCAAAGACAATAGGGCCTTGGCATCGGCAAGACGGGCGGTCTTGAGGGCGAAGTCGAAGGCGGTCTGGGCGAAAAGGGTTCCTCGAGGGCTTGTGAGAGGAGAAGGTCCCAGCCTCCTCTCAATCCAGCGGAATAGGGCGGGATCGCGCCGAGCCAGCTCGAAGCGGGTATGTCCATGGGTCACCGGCTGCCCAGCTGCCTTCCAAAGAGAAGCCCAGGCTTCGACTCCCTGGGCGAAATATTCGGCCTCATTGGCGGCCGCATAGTAATCAAGGGTGCGACCGTGGCGCTTGGCGCTCTCAAACAAAGCTCGGATTTCCTGTCTTTCTTGGGCGGAAAAGAGATAGAGGTGAACCTGATGGGCTAACTCGTGGACCAGAGTCTGAAAGCCCCCTTCACGGGCCTCATCCAGGGACTCAACTCCGGTGGCAGCCCGCAGGCCGCCCATTCCCCGGACATCGTCCCAAACCCTTCCGTCAAAGGTCTTCTGCCCGCGGAGCCAAGCCCGGTCGGGGGCATCGGTGGTGCGTTCCCACTCGCCGAGAAGATCGTGTCGACCTCCCCGTGCGAGGAGGATGGGGAGGTCTTCGGCGAAGGGCCTCAAGCTGACCCGCACCTGTAACTGCCGCTCAGGGCTCAACTTGGAGTAGCCGCGAAAGAACTGAGATAGGGTGTCCCTTTTGGGGCCGCGGGTGTCGAGGAGGATCCAGGCTTGGAAGAGGCGGTCTGTCGCAAGAAGGGGACCGCGGAGGCGGTATCCCTCGAAGATCCATTCTCCGGCAAGGCGAAGGGCGGTGGGATGACGGGGGTCCTTCTTTAGGAAGGCCCTGACGATCTGGAGGGCTTGGTCAAATTTTCCCATCCGCTGCAAAGCAACAGCTTGCCTTAAACGTGGGAAGGCGGGAGCCGGCCGAGGTTCGATCAAGCCTGTCCCCATGCGGACAAGAGCCTCGGGATGCAAAGGGTTTTCTTTGAGAAGGATTTGGTATTCATGGCGGGCTTCGCCCAGCTTTTGGTTGCGATAGAGGGCCGAGGCATGAGCGGCTCGAAAATCGCTGTCCTTTTTGAGACCCAGATCCGCTCCCTCGCGGGCCTTGGCCAGTGCACCGGGGAAATCGCCACTTCGAAGAAGAGCTCGCACAAGGAGAGCCCAAGCACCCGGTTCTCGGGGGCTGCGCCTCAGGATCTGCCGCGCATAGCCAAGAGCAAGATCGGTCTTACCGATCATCAACCAGCTGCGCCCCAATCCCAACTCAGCTTCGTCCAAGAGTTCCGGCCTTGAAACCGCCAGCAGGTTCAGCTGGCGCCAAGCCGCAAAGGCAAGCCCAGGATCGCCCGCTTCCAGCGCCGATTCTCCACGCCGCAGAAGGCTCTCCGCCCGTCCCGCCATCTCGCCGCCCGAGGCGGGCAAACCCACCCCCAAGCAAAGCGCAAAAAGCAGGA
Source organism: Planctomycetota bacterium (assembly GCA_026984035.1). Lineage (GTDB taxonomy): Bacteria > Planctomycetota > UBA1135 > UBA1135 > HyVt-539. Next base: position 29,836 of record JALSSW010000155.1, on the reverse strand, counting down.
CACCCTTTCTCCGTCCAAGCACATCCAAGTCTACCCCAGGATGCGGAGGGAGACTGCGGAAGGGCCTCCTTAGTTGAGAGCCATTGCCAAGAGCCTTCCCGCCACCCCATTTCTCGATCTCAGGGTGAAAGAACGCTATGTTCCCCTTCCCACCGGGAGAACACGATGAAACTCGACAAAAAACACTGCCTCCGCCTCCTCGACGCAATGAAACGCGAGCTGGCCCGCTCCACCAAAGGCTTGAAGCTGACAGGCCACCGACGCCCCTATTTCATCTCCTACCTGCTCAAGGCCCAGGAAGGCTTCAACCTTTGGGGCCGTTATGGGACCATTTTCAGCGAAACCCCTTGGATCGAAAACGACCTCTATGTGCAATGCCGCGTCGGCAGCCATCGTTTTGACCAAAGCTTTGACGGAAGCCTTGACCAGGATCTCAGCAAGCGGGACAGCTATACATGGATCGAAGCGGCCAAGGAACTCGAGCCAAGAACCCTCCGCTACTCCCTCTGGCGCCTCACTCAGCTCAAGTACGAAGAAGCCCTGCAGGATTATTACGAAAAGAAAAAGGTCCTGGTCGAACAGAACCTGGATCAGAGCCTAGCCAGTTTTAGTCGAGAGAAGGCTCTTCGGCGGATCGAGGACATCCAACCAGTTTCCTTTCCCATCGCTCGCTGGCGCAACCTTGTCCGCGAACTCAGCGCCCTCTTCGCAAAAAAGAAACGCCTCGTCGATCCTTATGTGCGGGTCCAAGGGGTCAACTTAGTCCGACTCCTCGTCAACTCGGAAGGCAGCCGAATCCTTACTCAGGATCGTTTTTATGAAATCGCGCTCAGCTCTTGGATCCTGGCCCCCGAGGGACACTATCTCAGCGCGTCCCAGCGCTTCTATACAAGAAGCATCGACAAGCTTCCCAAGAAAAAGGAGCTCATTCAAGCCGCCGATGCACTGGAGAAGGAGCTCCTTGAACTGCGGGCGGCGCCACCGGTCGAACCATATACCGGTCCCGCCCTCCTTTCGGGGCAAGCCACGGGCCTGGTCTTTCATGAAGCTCTCGGGCACCGTCTCGAAGGGGAGCGCCTCCGCTCCAGGCAAGAAGGGCGCACCTTCGCCAACCGGATTGGGACCCGCATCCTCCCTGAAGGCGTCGACGTCTTCGACGACCCAAGCCTCCCCGAATGGGAAGGACAAGGGCTCTATGGCAGCTACAAGGTCGACGACGAAGGGGTCCCCGCCCAATCCGTCCACCTTGTCAAGAATGGAATCCTCCAACACTTCCTTCAAAGCAGGACACCCATTGAAGGGTCCAAGCACTCCAATGGCCACGGGCGGATGGAACGCTATCAAAACCCCATGGCCCGAATGGCCAACACCATTGTCAAGGTCCGCGACCCCTGGACCCCTGAAGAGCTCGAAGAGGCTCTCCTCGAGGAGACCCGTGAGCGTGGCCTGGACCACGCCATCCTGATTCATGGCGTCTCAGGGGGAGAGACCCGCACGGATCACTATGACTTCCAGGCCTTCAAAGGCACCCCGACCAAAGCCTTCCTCATCGACGTTCGCAGCGGAAAGAAAAAACGCATTCGTGACCTCCAATTCATCGGGACACCCCTCGCCATCCTCCAACGGGTCCTGGCCTTGGGCGGCCCCTACGAGGTAGACAACAGCTATTGCTATGCCGAAAGCGGCTCCGTTCCTGTTGCGACCATCGCCCCCATGATGCTCGTGGCGGATCTAGAACTTCAACGGGCCGCAAAGAAAAGTTACCGGCCCCCCATTCTTCCCCGCCCCCCTCTCTAGGAGATTCCATGGCAACAAATCGCCCATTTTGGCAAACCGGCCTTCTCCTTCTCGTTCTCGCCCTAACCATCTTCCTTGGAATCAACCAACTCTCCCAATACTTCAGCCAGACAGCTGAGGATGCCTACATTTTATTCCGCTATGCAGAAAACTTTGGATCAGGGCATGGAATTGTGTCCTTTCCTGGGGGGCCCACCGAAGAGGGAGCTTCCAGCCTCAGCCTTCTTCTTCTCCTGGGACTTGGACAGAAATTAGGCTGGAGCGTTCCTCTCCTCAGTAAATCCTTGGGTGTCCTTTCCCTCCTTGGGTGTGCAAGCCTGCTCTATATCTGGGGACGCCATGCAGTAAGAAACACTTCCAGCTTCATGGGTGCCGGCCTTTTTGTTCTTTTCGCGGCATCAGCCTCCTCATTTCTCCCCATAGAGATGAGTCTGTGGTCCAGCGCTGGACTGGAAACCCTTCCCACGGCATTCATTTTTCTCTTCCTAGCCTTTGCAATCTGGAAAGCAGGGGAAGAAGACGGAAGATCTTGGATTTGGGCAGCGGTCTTGCTCGCTTTTATCGGCGCGAACACCCGGCCTGAGGGTGCCCTCTATGCCCTCGCAACCTTTCCCCTGATCCTCCTTCTTCGTTGGACACGAGGAGTTCCTCTCCCAAAGGCATTCCTTTCGCTCCTCCCTCCCATAGGCCTTTTAACCCTCCTTGAATCTTTTGTCCTCCTGCTGAAATTCATCTATTTCGGTTCCATTTGGTCCAATCCAACCTTTGTCAAACTCAGCGTCAGTTCCTTTTTGGATCCCTCCAGTTACCTACTCAGCTTTCTCCAGGAAAGGGGCCCCTTGTTTTGGGTTTACTTCGTAATCCAATTGGCTGGACTTCTGCTTGCCCTTCTACCACTCCTCCGACGGCACCTAAACGAATTGGACCGGGCCTTTCTTCTTTCTTGGGCCTTTGTTTTGATGCAGGTCTTTGTCGTGTATTACACGGGTGGAGACTATATGGCATTCCATCGCTTCCTTGTTCCCGCCTTACCTACCCTTGCTGCCGCGACCATTTTTTTCTCGCTTAGACTTCGCCCAAAGCTCCGGCACCCAAGCCTCATCATTTTCCCGCTCCTACTTGGAGGAACGGGTCTCCAATTTTCAGCCCCCTCTTTGGATTACTTCTCAGGGATCATGAGCGAACTCCATCCTCCCCGATCCGCAAGGGCTGTAAAGAAACTGCTGCAAGCAAAGGACCAGGATCGCCCCTACGCAATCAGCGAATGTGGCTACATCCCTTATCATGCCCATGGCCCATTCATCGATCTCATGGGCTTGAATAACAAAATCATCGCCAGAAGTTATGCCTATTACGGAATCAAGGGCGCCCCTGAAGCAACAAGGGACTGGATCCTTGCTCAATTGCCTAGAAGCATCATCAGTTATGACTATTGGATGGAAAAGGGCAAACTCAGGATTGGAGAGGGGGTGGCATGGTTTTTTGGCTGTTATTTTCAATCTCCCTTTTTCCAAAAGTATTACGACTATAAGCGTGAACTTCCTAACAAGAAAAACGGGGAACTCCTCTTTTCCTACTTCAAAGGAAATTATAAAGGGACAAATGATCTAAGCGCGGAAAACAAAAACCTACGAGAACTTCTGCTCCATGGTTTTTTCATCGAACCCGACAAGATCTGGACTTCGACCCAATCCCGCCTTCTACTTCGTCCTTCCTTGGGACACCGAGTGCTCCACATCGAAGGGTGGATTCCAGATACAAAGGATTATCCCCACGAACAATTAAAGATCCGATTCTTTACTGAAGGGTTTGCGATCGGCAGTAAACTTTTTGGAGAGGAAATCGTTTCCAAGCCCGGGGTGTTTCATGTGAAGACCAAACTCCCCACGAACCAGGAATGTGAAAGAAATTTCCTCCTAACTCTTCGTAGTTCCAAAAAAGCCCATCCTCCTGGCAGCAATGACGAACGTTCTCTCTCCTGGATTTTCCGTAGAGCCTGGACCAGCAAATAAAAAAACTTTTCAAAGAAAACTTTTGCAACTTCCCCCCTTGTCATTTCCTTTAAATGAAGGAAATTGGAGAAGTTCACCTCCTTTCTTCTCTATTTGGAGCCACCAAATGCGCATGGTTCACCTTTTTCCTTTTCTTCTTTTGGCCGCAGCACCTCTAAGCGCCCAGTCCACCACCCTTCCCAAGGGTTTTGACACCCTACCGGGAGGAAGTAATTTCTGGGCGGGTTGGGACATCAAAGCCGGATCGACCTTCTACAACCCTTCCCGGGCGATTTACCTCTTTGATTCCTCCGTTTTTCCTTGGACTGGAGCAAAGATCGTTCGAGAACTACAAGTTCGCCGTACGAACCTAGCTCTTACCGGCTTTACAGCCCATACAAAAAAAATGAGGATCTTTCTCTCGGTAGATGGGAATCGTCCCCGCCGTCCCGATACGGGAAGCTTCGATGGAAACCATGGAAAGGCCAAAGCCCTAGTGCTCGGGACCGTCACGGCCCCAAAAACCATCAATTTTCTGAAAACCCCTCAACCTCCGGCGGGCAAATCAGCCCCTTTTGATGTCCGGATGGTTCTCAGTCGGCCTTATATCATCCCCGCCGGGACAAAGTCATTGACTCTCGAAATCCGAAGCTACAGCGCGAGTGTCAACACTGGCCGTTGGCGGCCGGACTGCAAATTTTTCGGAAGCGCAAATGGGGGATCCAGCATCACCCTCAACCCCAACAAGAGTTGCTTAACTCCACCCATTTCCCCCGTCCACCTTTCTGCGTTTCCAGGCACAACCTTCACCCACCGCTGGCAAACCAGAAGGCCGGGGCAGGCTTTCATCGGACTCATTGGTGTGAAACTTCCAACCGGAATCAAACTTCCCGGAACCACTTGTGAACTATGGACGAGCCCCCTTCTCTTCCCCGTTGGGATCTCCGGAACAGACGCTCTGGGGACCCTAGATATGGCCTACGGGAAGGTTCCAGATCAAAAAAACCTTGTTGGTCTTCGCCTGACCCACCAGTTGGCCTGGCCCAACGCAAAGGTCAACTCCCTGGGTCTCGGGCTTTCTGTGGCCCGAGAAACGACCTTCGGATCGGGCTACGCTGCCACAGTTCCCAGCTGCGTCGTTTACTCTTATGGAACGGCGACCAGTTTTTTCAATAATAAGATCGTAAACCCTGACCTTGAAAAGGACCCTCGTTTCTTCTCCGGAAGAGCCCTTATCTTAAATATCAAATAAGCGAGCCCAGGATAGAAGCTAGCCCTTCTAGGACGCTCCAAATCACCGATTGTTCCTTCCGCAGAGCCCCAGGGGCTTTGCGGCTCTGGTCCATAGCCCAATCCTTTTTTTTCAGGAGCCAAGGAACGTCCAAGAGGACATTTTGGCAGATGCTTTCAAGAATTTTGGCAAGGATCCACATCTGCATAACAAAAAAATGTCCAACCTTATTCCAAATTTGGGTGCCCAACGACTGTCGATCTACCCAAAAACGACGAGAAAAAAGAGGAATGCCCAGAATAAAAAAACTCTTCTGATGGAATCTCCCAGGGTGCTTCAACCCTTGGCATAGATCTTGATTCCATAAAGCTCTCAGGTCTCAGGAAATGAGATAAGAGGGAATGAAGAACATAGTTAAACGGAAATCCGAAAAACCAAAGGAACTATCATGAATCACAATGAAATTGTGGAATTCGAAGTCAACATCGATTCCGAACAACTAGCTAGAAAGTGGAAGTTTTTCTTCCTTCTCGGGATCACCCTTGGGATCTTAGGGCTTGGTGGGATCATCTTCTCCGTTTCCATGACACTCACAACGATGATCTTTTTCGGAGTCCTTCTGCTTGTTGCCGGGCTCAGCCTGATGTTCACAGGGATCAAAGGGGAGACCTCTCTATGGATGAGCAAAAAGGCTCAAATCCTCTTAGGGCTCGCCTATCTCCTTCTCGCACTGATTTTTCTTTTGGATCCTTTCGGGGCGGCGATGGGACTCACCCTCCTGGTCGCCTTTTGGTTGGGAATCATAGGGGTCGGACGCATCCTTCAATATTTCCAAATGAAAAAGACCCACGCAGCCATTCGAAGCCGCCTCTTTCAAGGAGTTTTAAACCTCCTTCTAGGCCTAATCCTGGTTTTCTCCTGGCCGATTTCTGGCCTTTGGGCTATCGGAATTTTCGTAGGAGTTGAACTCCTGGTTCAAGGAAATCTACTTGTTGCCTTCAGCCTATTGATGAAAAAACATCTGCAACAAAAAAAGGTTGAACCGATTGCCTGAAACAAGAAGTTTGCAGAATTGTCTCATCCCTGCCTTGTTATGAACCTTCCGTTTCAGGATCCCTGTTTTTCCAAAAGAAGGGGCCAAACCAGAAACAAGGGACATGGCAGTAAAGGATCCATGGGCCCCTGTGAAGGAGTATTTTAAAATTTCCGGTTTGGGCCATTCACCAAGCCATCGTCTTCGGGCATAATCCTTGGCAGCTCCTTTCTGCCGTGGGATTTGGAGTGGAACTGCACTAGGTAGAACCATGAAAACCAAACCCTTCCCTCCAAGGGGCGTAAGACCCGGTCGCGCTTCTTGCCCGGCATCCAACCGAAAAACTATTGGGATCTTTTTGATTCTGACTGCCCTTTTTGCTTTTCCGGATTTTGGGCATTCCCAATCCCGGCTGAAAAACCTGCAACCTGACACCTTAGTTTCAGAAGACTCGAATCCTTTTCATTTTCGACAAGCAGGGCCCTTCGCTTTCTTTTGGACCCAATCCCTTAAAGAACGCCGATTGTGGCGAACGGATGGAACGGAAAAGAACACCCTTCTTCTCCTTGAACATCAATGGGACCCCTACCACTATTCGGTCCCCGATGGAATCGGTTGGAAGAATCTGTTTTTCTTTGCCGGGTTTTCTCCCACAACCGGGGTAGAGCTTTTTCGTAGCGACGGAACCCCTCAAGGTACCTATTTGGTCAAAGATCTCGCTCCAGGCAGGAGCCCATATGGCCTCAAACTCCCTCTTTCCTCTCAACCCAAGGATTTTGTCAGCCTGCCCCAAGGAGTTTTCTTCCAAGCATGGACCCCAAGGAGGGGTTGGACTCTTTTCTTCAGTGACGGAACAAGCAAAGGGAGCATCGCGCTTCTCCAACCCAAAGGGAAACTTTTTGGGCTGACAGCATGGGGAAACCGACTTCTTTTCCTCTTCAGGTCAGCGAGCTATGGAGAAACCGGCTTGGGTGTCAGTGATGGAACCATAAAAGGGACAAAACTTTTCTTTAAGGATCCTTTGGTGACGATCCACCCTCCCTCAAAGGGCTTCCCAGTGGTAAAAGGTAAGTTTTTCTTCGCTGCAAGGAAAACCTTTTCGAACAAAGGGGAAGAACTCTGGGTCAGCGACGGGACAGCCAAGGGCACGAAGCTCTTGAAGGATCTTTGGCCGGGAACTGAGAGTTCTTCCCCTCGAGAGTTCACTGCCAGTGGGAGCTGGGCCTTCTTTTCTGCAGAAACCCCTAAGGAAGGAAGAGAGCTGTGGCGAACGGACGGGACGATCCAAGGAACAACCCTAGTGAAGGATCTCGCTCCGGGGGGATCCCCCTTACCTGATTCCGGCAACCCGGCAAGAATCAAGGCGGTCAAAGGGGGGATTCTCTTCAGTGCTTGGACGCCCAAAACGGGCTGTGAACCTTGGTTCAGCGATGGAAGCAAAAAAGGGACACGTCAGCTCGGAGATTTGATTCCGGGCCCCGAAGGCTCCAAACCTTTTTCCTTCCTGGATTTGGGGAATCAAAAGGTCTTCCTCACTCTCTCTGATGATGGGAGAAGAACTTTGTTCCGGACGGACACAACAAGGCAGGGAACAGTAGAGATCAAGAAGCTCAGCTTGAAAAAGGAAGTTTTCTTCATTCCTTTTGCTTTGGATCCGTTTGGAAGCAGGTTCTTCTTCCGACATACCGGCTCCGAGGGAACCGAACCTTGGATCAGCGATGGGACAGTCTTTGGAACTAAGCTCCTAAAAAACATCGGCCAAAAACGATTCAGGGCAAAACCTTCTTATTCCCAGGGTTTTTGCCAACTCGGGGACAAAGTATTCTTCTCTTTCACAGGGGAAAATTCTATTGCTAAGCTCGTTCAATCCAATGGAATCGAGGAAGGGACAAGAATCAGATTCGAAGGGCCTTCTGCTCCCCTCCAACCCCTTGGAGAGACCCTTCTTTACAAAGATTACTCCAAAGGCTTAGGAAGGCTTTTGGCTTGGAATCAAAGATCCAACAGAAAAACCATTCTCTTTGAGTTCAGTCGTCTGCTTTGGAGGAACAAACTCGATAGGTTTTACCTTTTAAATGGAAGGGGGATTTTCTTTGGGGCAGCCTCCTCCGAACCTAACCGTTATTGGTCAACAGACGGCACTCCCCAGGGGACACGGCCCTTTTTCCCCCTTGTGAGCGGAAGCTTGAAGGAACCGCCCATCTTTTCCAATCCCCTCCGCTTTGGGAACAAAATGCTCATCGCAGGACCCTTCCGGATTCAAAAAGACCGGTCTGTCCCTCTCTGGCTGACCGATGGGACAAAGCAAGGAAGCCATCTTTTAGGTTCCCTGCCTACGGGTGGAGGAATCACGCAGCTCCATCTAAGCGGTCACCGCTTGGGAAAACGTTTTGTGTTCAGCTTTCTTGCCCAAAAAAGCGGCCTCCCCAACTTCGCCCCTGCCCTTTTGGCTACCGATGGAAACAAGATCACTGCTCTTGCTCAAGGTATTCAAGCACTTGTCCCCCAATTCAAACATCTCGGACAGGTTCTTGTGTTCCCCTTAAAAAGGAAGCAAGAAGGAGAGGAACTTTGGATCACCGATGGGACACCCAAAGGAACAAAGTTACTTAAGGATTTGGAACCTGGGCCATCGTCCTCCAATCCCCATGCTTTAGTCAAGCTGGGAAATCGGATCATCTTTAGCGCACAAACCAAAACGACAGGAAAAGAATTTTTTATTACGGATGGAACCCCAAAGGGGACAAAACTCCTGAAAGACATCTTCAAAGGTCCAAGCTCAGGATGTCTCAAAGAGAGTTTCCCAATCCGGGTCGGTTCTCGCTTTGTCATCTTCCTCGCTCAGAACAAGACCCACACACCCCAGTTTTGGATCAGCGATGGAACCTCTGCTGGAACCATTCCTTATGGAAAGGCCCTCCCCTTGCCCGTCCCTCCCCAACCCCTCCAAGAGGCGAGGTTTTTAAAGGGGACACTCTTTTTTCCTTGGAAAGATTCCGAACACGGTGGCGAGCCTTGGACTCTAAACCTTCCCGCAAGCGCCAGGAGCTATCGCTTCGGATGTAGGGAAGAACTCTCTCTTGAGGCCACCGATCCAACTCTGGGGACATCCATGCATTTTGAAGGGGACGCTCTCACAGCCCAATCTCCTTTGATCCTTCTTCTGGGGTCTCCTCCACCTCTTCCTTTTCCGTTAGAGAATGGGTGTTGGTTGGGGATTGACCCTTTCCGACAAATGACCTCCATTCCCCTTCGAGCCAACAAAGGTCACTGGAGCCTTTCTTTTCCCCTTCCAAAAATTCCCAGCCTCAGTGGGCTCTTCCTCCATGCCCAGGCCCTCCATCCGAAACAAGGAGGGGGTTTCACCATGAGTCAACCAGTGGAACTTCACTTGGGAACCCACTAAGTCTTTTTTCCAGCGCCGATAGATGACTTCAAGGCACAGGAATCCTCAAGGATGAGAAAGAAAAAAACTCTACCAGGACCCCCAAATGATCTCAGGGCAAAGGAGGCCCACTGAGACAGGAGGGGGCCCTGCTGGGTTCTTGGAGCTTGAGGTTTTCCGTGGACCCTTTATTTGGGAAAGCGGACAAGCAGAGCTCTGCAAGCCTTCCAGTGATTGGGCGAAAAAAAACCGTTGCAACCCCATTCGTCCACTCCGGGAGCCAAATGGATACACCCCTTTTCCATGCTATATAGGCCCAAGGTGCGCCTGAGTTAGTGACAGGAGGGGGAGTGAACCCCCGGAGACACCCAATTTTTGTTCCAAAAAAAGCGACATTTTTTTGGCTTCGAGCGTCTGATCTCATTAGGAGGACCTCAGGATAGTTTCCCAAGACTTTTGGAGAATAAGGCCTCCCAATCAACCTTTTCAAATCGGGGGGACAATGACAATAGCTAGGAAGGAGATCATCAATGAAGCCGAATCAGGGTTTTACCATGTGATGGTTCGTTGTGTGCGGCAGGCATTTCTTTGTGGCTATGATAAATATTCCAAGCGGAACTACGACCACAGAAAATTTTGGATCCGAGATCGACTGAAACATTTGTCAGGGATCTTTGGAGTCCAAGTGTATTCCTACGCGATCCTCTGCAATCACTATCATTTAGCCCTTCGGAATCGGCCTGATTTGGTAGCAGAATGGTCCGACGAGGAGGTCGTAAGACGTTGGTGGAAACTTTTCCCTAAACGACACAAGAGGAATGGAAAAGCGGCCCCACCAACAAAAGAGGAAATAGAAGAACTTCTTCAAGATAGGGAGACAGTTCTTCGAGCCAGGGAAAAGTTGTCGAGCATTAGCTTCTTCATGCAACTTCAAAACCAATTCATTGCGAGGCGATCTAATCTTGAAGATCAATGCAAGGGTAGATTCTTTGACGGTCGGTTTCGGTGCACCAGACTAGAGGACATCCCGGCAATTGGAGCCTGCATGCACTACATCGAACTGAATCCCATCCGAGCAGGTGTGGCCAAGACAATAGAGGAATCGGAATTTACGAGCGCGTTTGAAAGATTGGTAGGGGAGAAAGCAAAGAAACGGGTTTCAAAATACATGTCACAAAAAAGAAAAGGAGAGACCTTGACCAAGCGGCAAGAACTCTTCTTAAAAAAGGAACGTGGGAAACTTCGTGAATCCCAATGGTTGGCAGCCCTGGATGAACCTGGCTCCCCTTTTGAAGGTTTTTCGGTTTTAGATTACTTAGAAATGGTCGAAACTGCGGGAAGGTTCGTTAGAAAAGGAAAGCGAGGAGCCGTTCCAGAGTCCCTCCCCCCTCTTTTGAGCAGATTGGAACTAGATACCGAACGATGGCTTGAAGTAGTTAAGAGTTTTGGGAAGTTGTTTTTTAGAGTCGCAGGCAAAGCTGGAAGCTTGGAAAAAGCTGCAAGGCAAGCGGGGCGAAGCTATTTCCATGGAATAAGAGCCTGTAGGAGGTTGTTTGGCGAATAGGTTCCCTGCAGGACTCTAACCCACCTTTCTACTGCGAAGCTTTTGACGAGACCACGGCCTCTAACTCCTTCCAGTATCTCCTGATGTCTGAGGAGATTCCTTCAACATCGAAGATCCCCTTTCGAAAACGGCCCTGATGTTCAAAATAAAATTTAAGATCTTCAAAAGAGAAATCTGGCTGAATATTTATCTTCCAGTGACGCCCATCCATTACTTCAACAACAGGGAAGAGACCTGATCGAACCGAAGCACGAACGAGCTCGACACCTTCAGCTGGCTCGGATTTCCACCCCGTAGGACAGGGAGCCAGAATGTGAAGAAATCGAAACCCTTTTAAATCGAGAGCTATTTCCATTTTCCGCAGGCAATCCTCAGGGTGTGCCAGGGATATTGTTGCTGCATAAGGGATCCTGTGGGCGGCCATGATGGCAAGAATGTCCTTTTTGTTTTCCCTTTTACCCTTTGGGGTCGTCGTTGTACGGGCCCCCACGGGAGTTGCCGAAGAACGTTGCCCCCCGGTGTTCCCATAAATCTCGTTGTCATAGCAGAAATAAAGGATGTCCTCATTCCGCTCGGCGGCAGCAGAGAGAGTGGCCATACCTATGTCATAGGTCCCTCCGTCCCCGGCCCAGCAGAGAACACGGGTGTCCCTATTGTGAAAGGTGGCAGCGCGGGAGAGGCCTGTTGCAACGGCGGCCGCGGAAGCGAAGGTGGAAGCGACAACGGGGGCTCCGTAGGCGGACCATGGAAATGGCCCGGCTGTCACAATTCCGCAACATGCGGGGATTACGATCTGCACTTTGCGTTTGCCGATTGCCCGACTCAACATATTGAGCCCAATGGACATTCCGCAACCCCCGCAGTTGGTGTTCCCAGGTCTTAGGAGGGGATCGCAACGATCCTGGGATGTTTGGGCCATACCGCCCATCAAAGGTTCCTGTGTCATCCAACCTCCACGATTTTGGGAGGAACTTCGGCATCCAGGGAGCAAAGATCCTCCAAGAGTTTTTCCAAATGTTCAGGACGAATGTCACCCCCACCCAATCCAATGATGTAATCCTGAACCAAGCTTCCCTTAGGCGCCCAATCTTTAAGTTCCGACCAAGTGACTCCGCCTAAGCCAAGACTGATGTTTCGATCGAGGACTGCGACACGTTTCACCTTGGCCAGAGCTTTTTTCAGAGCCTCTCCAGGAAAGGGACGGAACATTCGGATCCTAAGGCCCCCAGCCTTAATGCCTTTCTCACGTGCACGATCGACAAGAACGCGAACAGTACTTCCGGTGGTTCCCATGGAAACGAAGGAAATTTCTGCATCCTCCATCCGGTAGGGCACAACGGGTCCTGCAGGCTCCCTTCCAAAGATCTCCCGAAACTCCTTTTGGATTTCCGCATAGACTCCCATCACTCGTCCCATGGCCTCAGAGTGCTGTCTCCTATGAACTTCGGTCTCATGGGGAAAATCCAGGCCACCGATTGTTACAGGGGTGTCCCCGATCTGATGGGGTAGGTTCAGGGTTGGGAGGAAATGGTCCACTTGATCCTGAGAGGGAATGTCAGTTTGCATCATGGTGTGTGAGAGGACAAATGCATCCTGGTTTACCATCGCAGGTAGAAGAATTCTTGGATCCTCGGCGAGGCGGAAAGCTAGGAGTGTTGTATCCAAAACCTCCTGGTTGTCCTCGCAGAAAAACTGAATCCAGCCCGAGTCCCTTAACATGAGGCTGTCCCCATGGTCCACCCAAATGTTCCAAGGGGGGCCTAGAGTGCGATTGGCGGCCATCATCACAATGGGAAGTCGATAGAGAGCGGCACTGAAAACATTTTCACACATGTAGGCCAACCCATTTGAGGCACTAGCGGTAAAGCTTCGCGCCCCGGCAAGAGAAAACCCAATGCAAACCCCCATTGCGCTGTGCTCTGATTCCACGCGGACGACTTCGCCTTTTTCAAACTCATGTGTGCAGAGAAGTTCAATGCATTCAGTCTGAGGCGTGATGGGATACACCCCACTTCCAAACCCACCCGCGCTCCGATTGGCATCCCCCGCCAGGATTGCGGCAGTCGCGGCCGCATGATTTGCACTCAAGAGTTCGATGCTCATTGGGTCATCTCCATGGCTTCTCGGGGACACTCTTCAACGCAGATCCCGCAGCCTTTGCAGTAGCTATAATCAACTTCATACCCCAACTCTTGGCGGCGAATAATCCCCTCCGGACAATAGACCAAGCAGGTATCACATTGGGTGCAGTGGCCACAGGAGAAACAGCGGTGCGCTTCTAGGGGGTCATTAAGCCCCCCGTTCACTTCCTCAAAACCTTGGATCCGCTCCTTGGAATCCAGGACAGGGATCTCGGTCGGAACGGCACGATCAAAGTGGTCAAAACGAATGTCTGTCGCTGGGACAGCCATCCTTCGATCAGGCCGCTCGAATACTTGCACCTCTTCGCCAAGATCCGACAAGACCAAACTCGCCACCCGCCTTCCGTTTCCGATCGCATGAGTCACCGTCCCCTCTCCATTCGAGAAATCTCCAGAAAGGAAAATACTCCAGGGATCCCCATTCACATGAATTCTCTCCCCCCGAATCTCCCAACTTGACGGAAGGACACTCAAATTTCGAGTTTGTCCCAAAGCCAGAAAAACAGAATCACATCCAAGTTTTTCCACTCGGTCGGTCACAAGCGGTTTGCGCCGCCCACTTTCATCGGGTTCTCCCATTTCAACTTCAGCAAGGAGAACAGAATCCACCTGCTCCTTTCCAGAAAAACCCACGGGTTGCCTCTGCAAAAGAAGGGTGACCCCTTCCTCTTCAGCCTCGCCGATCTCTTCTTGAATTGCAGGCATCTCTACCCGAGTCCTCCGGTAGGCAACAGTCACCCGTTCCGCACCGCATCGCAAGGCACTCCGAGCACAGTCCATCGCAGTGTTCCCGCCCCCGAGGACCACAACATGTCCATGGAGCCTCGGCCCCATCCCGAAATTGACCCGATGCAAAAAATCGATCCCCTGCTCAATCCCGGGTAGGTCCGCTCCTTCCACATCTAATTCCCGCAAATGCTGCAAACCCGTTGCAAGGATCAAAGCATCATGTTTTCGCGCCAAGCCCTCCATCTCCGAAAAGCTTAGAAAAACTCCCGTTCGCACCTCAACCCCCAACTCAAGAACCCTCCCAATCTCTCGGTCGAGTACCCCTCTCGGAAGCCGATAGCTCGGGATCCCCGTGCGCAAGACTCCCCCAAGCTCCTCCTCTCCCTCATAAAGGAACACTCGGTGTCCCGCTAATGCAAGCTGATATGCAGCACTGATCCCCGCCGGTCCACTCCCCACAATCCCCATCTCGAAAACCCGGTCCGGAACAGCCTTCTCGGGACACCCATGAAATCCCTGATCCGCCACCCAGCGCTCCAAAGCCTTGATCTGCACCGCACCATCCAACTCCCGCCGATTACATCCTTCCATGCAAGGCGCGGGACAGACCCGGCCACAGACACCTGGGAAGGGAGTCGTCGCCGCGAGAATGGAAACTGCCTCCTCCGCGTTCCCCTTCCCGACAGCCTGTATGAAACCGATAACGTCGTTCCCAGCAGGGCACCAGGCACTGCAGGGTGCAAGATTTTCTTTATAAATCGGTTGCTGAGTCTTCCAGCTCCCCGTCTTCAGGGGAGTCGGAGGACTCTCATGGTGGGCAGCCAAGCTCTCGATTCCCACCTTGGGTTGTCCATGGCTGTCCTTCGATTTTGCAGGCCTCTCATCATCCACACCTGAAAGAACCCCGGCCCGGATGATTCGAACGGAGTCAAAAGCTTCCCTCGCAGCCTCAAGATTGCTCGCAAACCCCAGACCCCGGAAGGTTTCCTCCACCAAGGTAAAAGGAAGCCCAGCCATCTTGGCATAGGCCCCAGCGATAGTCGTGTTGACGATCACCAAGGACTTGGTTCCAATTCCATGCTTGCGTGCGATGCCCTTCGCGTCCACCAAGCCCAAACGGTATCCTTTAAAGCGCTCCGTCAAAGCTTCTGATCCTTCGGAAACGTTCAGAAGGAGGAGCCCCCCAGGAGCAAGACCTGTCAAGATTTCCTTGGAGAGAAGGGTCTGATCCAGCACAAGGATCTCATCAGGTTCATAAACCTTGTTTCGATTCGTAATCTTCTGATCAGAAACACGTGTGAAGGCACGCACGGGTGCCCCTGACCTTTCCCCCGCGTAATCCCCAAAAGTCTGCACACTTTTTCCCAACCGGGCGTAGAAGGACGCGAGGATTTTGGCGCAGGTCACCCCACCTTGGCCCCCCCGACCATGCACCCGGATTTCGAGAGGCTTTGTAGGCTTTGTCATAACCGCGCATTGTACCTCCCCATCCAACTCACCGAAGAAGGACAATAAGAATAGTGGCCACAGTTTGTCGCAGCCTTTGGCACAGCCACAAAGGCCAGTAGGTGGCTTTTCCACAAAATGCAAAGCGATTCAAAAAAAACCGAGCTAACCTAAGAGCCGATGAACAGGGGCAGCAAAGGTTTCGAAACGGTTTCTAGGCATCCATACCGCCCCCACCCGATTCTCCTCGGACTGCTCCTCTTTTTTGGAGCTTTCACCCTCTATGTCCTTCTCGGCCAGGAGACCTTTTACAAAATCGACGGTCAGAGCCAAATCCTCAGGGTTATGAGAGGCACCGAACCTCACCCCCACCACATCCTGCAAGACGCCCTGCTTCGGAGTTTCGCATCCTTCCTGGATGGAACAGGTCTCCGCTTCTTCATCGTCGCCAGAACCCTTTCCGCGCTTGGAATGGCCCTGGCTGTCCTCTTCTCCTTTGCAGCCGCCCTTCGCCTTGGGTTAGGACGAGTACAAGCAACCCTGGCAACCCTCCTGATTGCTTGCGCCCCCGGAGTCCTTTTTTACGGAACTGTCATCGAGTTCCACGGCGTCTACCTTCCCTTCGCAGCCCTCACCCTCCTAGCCTGCATTCACGCTGGAAAAACACCGGGTGCTCTTCCCATTCTGGGAACAAGCCTAGCCTACGCCTTCGCCACCCTCGTCCACAGCTCCGCTGTCCTCCTCCTCCCCTTTTGCACCCTCTTCGGGCTTGCCCTCGAACGCGAACGATCGCAGCGCTGGGCCCTCAAGCGTTGGCTCCTCTTCCTCCCCCTCGCTCTCCTCATGGCTGTCCTCATAAAAAAAGCCATCATTCTTCTTGGGATCGTCCCCCCCATCCAAGAGGGAAGCCTCCGCCAAATCGCCCTCCAGCGCTTTGGCCCCATTTTCGGCCGCATCCCCGGGGCAGATTGGGTCCTCTATAACTTGGCCCAACTCCACTGGACCGATCTTAAGTATTTGCCTCACAGTATCCTTCGCGAATGGCTCCTCCCTGCACTCCCCTCCTCCATCTTTTTTTTGCTCCCTCTCAAACAAAGGGTGTCCCGCTTGCGCTCCTTCGCTGTCTTGTTGGGGCTTCTTCCGTTTTTGGCCCTCAGCTTCATTTTGATGACCCGGAAGGATGAATTCGGGGCTTATGTTCTTCCCATGTTGATCCCGGCGGCCCTTGTCTCCGCGAGCTGCCTCCCTCGCGCCCCCCTGATCCTCGGTCTTTCGCTTGGGTTGGTCTACGGCATCTACAACGTCCGCAAGCACGACATTCGTCCAAACGCCCAGAAGGTCCAGCTCCTCGAAAATGCGGAAGCCAAACTCGGACCCTTCACAATCCTCTGCGATGAAAAACCGGAAGGTTGGCTTTGGCCCGCTCTCATCGCTCAGCACAGACCCAGCGCCTGGACCCTCCAAGAACTGGGCTTGAAAGGCTTTGGAAACAAGGACACCCCTCTTGTCATCCAACGCATCCAAGGCTTGGTCGCCTCGGAAGCAAAAAAACATCGAAAGCTCCTCCTGAGCCAAGGAGCGCTTCGGCTTCTCCAAGATCCAAAGCGCATGCCTATTGGCCCAAAGCTCCTCAACAGCCTGCGCCCCTCGCTCAAGAAACTCCCCGGCAAGAAACTTCAGGAGATAGGCTTCCAAATCCAATGAAGGTAAAAAAAAGGACTTGACCCTTTTCCAAAGGCCAAGCTCCTTTTCATAGGGTCCCCACAAAGCCCCATAAAGACTTTGCAAACTCATTACTCGCTCTCTTAGAAAAAAACGAGGAAGAGTGGGACCTTTTCTCTACTGAATTTTGATGATCGGTGCGCGACGGAAAAAGAAACGTCCATATATTTCCTTATTGGGATCCATCAAACGAACCGAACGGCTGTTGCTTGCACCATATGAGTAGGGTCCGCTGACCTTCACAAGCTTGGGATCGTAGCCAGTTCCGATCGAACCCTCCCCGGCCCGGGTGATCCCAATGCCCAGAGCGTTGGCGGCAGGATCAATGATGATGGCCTGATGCGCCAGCTTGACCCCAACAAGGGATGCAAGGTTGGGGATCGAACCCCAATTGAGATAAGCAGCCCCTTGCCCGGGATTGCTTGTATTGCTGGGACCATTTTCGGTCAAAGTCACCGCAGTGAGGATGGGATTGATATGCCACAGACAACCCGCAGTATTGGGAACCTTGACCCCAGCGGCCAGCCTTGTCCCCGCGAACCCGATCACAGGCAGGCCGGCTTTGCGGAAGGTCCGCCAGATATGCCCATAATGACCGTTCAAATAATTGGCCCGTGAACTGAAGAAGGCCTTGGGATTGATGCAATGCGTGGAATAGAAAAGGCTGTAACGCCCCCCGTTAAAATTAGTCCCACTGTGAAGGACGGAATCGACATACCAAATCCCTGACTTCACATCGCTGCTGTAACTCCGAATCTCAATCACCAAAGTTTTGCTGTTTGGAGGAACAATAAAGTTGGTGATATCCAAGGTCACATCAAAGGGAGCCGTTTTCCCCGTCCCCGGTTTGGGGGTGGCGAGGAAGGCCACGGTCTTAGGGTTGTTCATGCTTCCATAGACAACCTTTCGGTTTGCCCCATGGTTATCCCCAATCTTGGTATTGGGACGATGAACGGGTTGGTTGCTTGTGGACATGATGACAACCCACTTAGCGTTATGGGCCGTCGCGTTAGCACTCGGGGAAGTGGCCGAACGCCTGAAGCTGATCTTGTCGATCACCTTGGGTTTTTTTGGATCCCAAGGAAAGGTGGAAGCGTCATAAAGGAAGGCTTCCCTCGAAACATAGTATTTTGTCGTTGAAGTCGAGGAGGGGGCGACACTAAATCCTGCCCAGAAAAAAGAGTTCCCCGGAACCTGATCAAATCCTTTGGGAAGGGTCGAACTTTGCGCGGGGACAAACGAAATGGTGGCGGCGATGGCGGCCAGGAATGGGATCTTCGACATTGAAGACTCCTCTGTTGCGAAACAAGAAACAGGGAACAGAACAAGCAGAGGAGGAGACGAGAGGTAGCAGAAGAAAAGGATCCTAACCTCGATTCTTTTCCCGGCAAGACCCACCAGGGGATCTCTACCTCTTCTTCTTGGAGCGACCAAACGAAAACTCCTGGGCCAAGGCCAAACCCGCCGCCTTCAACTTCGGATCATCAGAATCCAGCCAACGCGCAAGGAGAAGCCACGCAGCTTTATCCCCAAGATCGAAAAGTCCCCGAAGGGCAACGACTTTGGATGCAATGCTTGCCCCGGAAGCCACAATCCCATGAAGCTTTGCTTCTAGATCCTTGTTTTTTTCACCCCGGTTCAATTCTTCAAGGCGCTTCCAATCATCCAAAACCTTTCGTGCTTCGCGGCGAACTTTCTCAACCTTGGAAAGTAGCAAGCGCCCAAGGATTTCTTTCCCCTGTGGGGTCGGGAAGGGAAGAAGAAAAGGAGGAATGCGAGAAGCCCAGGACTGATGTACCCACTTGGAATCCGTTTTCAGAACCCAGTTGAGCAAGATTTCAGCCCATTCGGGTCGAAGGGTCGCCTCATATGAGGCTAAGAAATCGGGAGTCAGCCAAGGCCTGATCCTTGTCGCCCACTGAAAGAAAAAGCTTGCGGCCTTTGGATTCTTCATTTTCTTCATCCCCTTCCAAAAAGCATCGGCAAGGAAAGGGGTCGGAATCTCAGGATCTTTCCACAAATCAGCGAACAGTCTTTCTTCTTGGGAGGAGGCAAGAAAAGTGAACCAGGAGGAACCGAATCTTGGCAGAACGATTTTTACAAGTTCTTTGTCCCCGGCAAGAGCAGCCAGAAATCGCTTTTTGGTTTTTAGGGGAACGAAAAGCTCTCCCCTTCGATTCTTCGTAGAAAAAAGCCTGTAGAGCCCTGAATCCTGACGAAACTTAGCCTGCTTCAAACGAAACAGGACCAGTTGGATGCGCTGGGCTTCATCCAATTGGGAGGGAAACACTTGTTGCTCCCCATGCTTAAGGCAAAAGCCCCTCCCCTTCATCCTCCACCTCAAGAGCCACCCCCGCCCCCACCCCCCTCGCAGAGAGGGACACCCATCCTTTGCCATGGAGCCGGGCATTCTCGAGGAGATTCCACAGGATGCGCCGCAGAAGAGCCGGATCCGCTTCGGCATGAAGGGGGGATGCAGCTTCTTGCTTCAGCCGAAGCCCCCGGCCCTCTCGCTCCAATTGATGTGCGTATAATTGGACCATTTCCTCCAAAAAAGGCCCGAGAGGGAGAGGCCGCAGCCGAACATCAATGGAATTCTTCTCAACACTTCGAAAATCCAAGGCCCTGCCCCACCAAGGCTGAAAGGCGTTCCGTCTCCCCCTGAAGCAGGCGCAAATACTCGGCTTTCTTTGCCTCGCTTTTGATGCGCCCGCTGACCAAACTCTCGAGAAGGAGCCGGAGGGAAGCGAGAGGGGTCTTCAGCTCGTGAGTGGCCGAACGGAGGAAATCCTCCCGCTGGAGGAAGGCCCATCGCTCTTTGACCAGGGACCGCGCGGCGAGCCAAAGGCTGAGGAGAAGGATGCCCCCGGCCAGGATATAAAGCAGGAGAAGGTTCTTTCCGAGAGGCTCTTCGGGGAAAAGGGGGCGCAAAATGATTCCCGGAAGAATGGAGAATCCCTGCTCCTCCCCCACTGCTTGAGAACCTGAGGAAAAAGGCCCCTTCCCGAGGGTCGTCCCGGGGGGAAGCCGCGCCCCGAGATGATTCCAGACTTTTGCAAAGGGCAGAAGGAGCCCCTGCACCCCCCCCTTGGGATGAGAGAAGGCAAAAAGAAGATCCCTGCCCCCGCGAAGGGGGAGGACAAAGGGAAGGGAGCGGGAAAGAAGGCCAAGATCGCCAAGCTCGAAACGGGCGCTGCGTGCACGGGCTCGAAGATAGGCGGCCGTCAGGATTGCGCCTCCCCTCACCGGGTCCAGAGCAAGAATCTCGGCCTCACTCCGGCCCGCGAGCCAGGACAAAGCCCAAGCCGGAGGCGCTTCCCCCAACTCAAGGAGCAGCCGCAAAAAAGGGCCAGGCCAACCTGGAGGGGAAAGGCTTTCCCTGTAGGGGCGCACAAGACGGAGGGCTTTTTCCGGTTCCCCCGCACGTAGCAAGAGCCTTGCCCTAAGCCAAGCCCTTAAGGGACCGGGCTTTAGAGCGGAGATCCCCGAGGAGCCCGAACCCATCAAAGAATGGGTGTCCCCTTTCGACCAGGCGCGGAGGAGGGGGTGGTTGCGGTCGGGGCCGAAGGGGGGTTCGAGGTTTGGGGGAATGGGGGCTGGATCGAAGCTGAGTTCTCCCCGAGAAGTCATGCGGAAGCGGAGAGAGTCGGGGCTCTCCTTCCATGCTTGGGGGCGAAGGATTTCTTTGCGGAGATTCTTAGCCTCAACGCGGGTCAAGGCTCTCAGCCGTTCCCTTTCCCGGAGGCGGTCGGCCTCCACTTGACTTTGGAGCCCCCACAAACCCAAGCCAAGGAGAATCAATCCAGCCAAGAGCATGCCGGCCAGGGGAAAAAGTGAAGAGGAGCGAAGCATCCCCCTGAGCCTACCAAAAGCATGTCAAGAGGATGTCAAGAGAAGAGCGGAGCAGGGGATGATCCAGGGAGGAAGAAAAGGGAATTCTCCTTAAGAGCTTTTGTCAAAATAGTCGATGATGCATCTTAACTATCGTTACCGTCGGCCTTTTGCCGCCACGATCCCCAAAGTTGAGGTATCGCATGAAAGTCTCGTATGTTCGCCTCGCCCTTCTCCCCTTAGCGTTCATGAGCCTCACGGCCTGCAATGGTCTCGGCATCAAGGTGGATGGTGGCTATGCCCAAATGGAATTCAGTGGGGACATGAAATTGGCCCCCTCCACAACGATCCCGGGCCTCACCCTGGATCCCGTGGATGTCCAAGATGACCTAGGTTTGGATGCAAAGGTCGGGACACCCTATGGAAGGGTGGAGATGGGCTTTGTCCTCGGTTCTATCACCGCCTCGGGATTCACCCACGACCAGGATGGATCCGGAACCCTGACGACCCGCTTCGGTGACCTCACAGCAAGCACTCCCGTCACGACCTCCCTCGAACTTCGAAACGCAAAGGTCGCGCTTCATTTCGACCTCCTCAACCTCGGAGTGTTTCGCGTTTCTCCAGGAATCGGCCTGGATGTTTTTGACATCAACCTCAATGTCTCCAGCCTCTCCCTCACGGAGCAAATCGATGTCATCGCCCCCGTCCCCATGGCCTTTGTCCAAGGTGAAATCGACCTCGGAGCAGTGGAAGCCGTCATAGACGTCGGAGCCCTCAAAGCCGACGTGGGAGACGCAAGCGGAATGTTCCTAGATGTTGAAGCCCTCCTTCGTTACAGCCCCACGCCCAAGATCCACGCCTTTGTCGGCGCCCGCCTGATCCGCATCGACGCCAACGGCAATGCAGATGGTCAGGACTTCGATCTCAACCTGACTCTCAAGGGATTCATGGGCGGCATCGGCTTCGACATCTAATGGGACATCTATGCGGGTTTCCCCTCTCCCTGAGAATGAATTCGAAACCGAGCGTCATCCTTGAGCTCCATCCTTGAGTCAATCAGAGATTGGAAATACACCTCTAGCTTTTAAACCAATAACAAAATCGCAAGCACCGCTAAAAGGATCCCCCAGAACAAAGCCGCTCTCCGCGTTGCCTTTTTTGCAATTTCGGCCTCCCACCAAAGACGAGGCCGAACCCCCTGGTAAAGAAAGACAGCAACCCCCGCAAGGTTCACGCAAATGACGTTTACGAGGGTAAGTTCCGCTGCACCCAAGGCCATCCCAAAGGTCCCCGAAGCCAAGAGGAGTCCGCAGGTCACGAGGGGAGGCATCAAAGCCACCGCGACCATCACCCCAATCAAAACGCTCGGCATCCCGCTGGTCAGGGCGAAGGCCCCAGCCGCCCCCGACGCAAGGGCAAGCACCAAATCCCCCGGAGAAACCATCGCCCGGTTTCGTATCGCCATCCCACTCGGATCCACTTGGAGCAAAAAACCCATCCCCAAGGCGAGCGAAAGCCCAATGCAAATTCCCACAAGATTGGTCCGCAGCGCCTTCTTGAGGAGCTTCATATCCCCGAGCGTCGTTGCAAGAGCCAGGGCCACATTGGGGCCGAGGAGAGGTGCGATCACCATGGCCCCGATCAACACAGCCACGTCGTTTCGCAATAGGCCCACACAAGCAACAATCGCCGAGAGAATCGCCATCCAGATAAAACCACGATTCAGCGTGCAGCCCTCCGAAAGCTCCGAATAGAGTTCTTCGCGACTGACCCTGATCCCAATTCCTCTTTTCTTTTTTTCCTTCTCCTCCTGTTTTTCCTTTTCCTGTGTTTCTTTACTGACTCCCCCGTTCGAGGACTCCTCCTTCTCGGTTTCGGGAGGCCTGGGGAGAACTGCTTCGACTCCCATCAAAATTACATGGAAGCCTTCTCTCCCCCCATAGCGCTGGTCTAACTTGTCGAGGATGGGTTCGGTCTCCTCGGCAGGCAAAAGAAGATGAACAACCAGGCTTTCATCCTCCTGCCGATCCGACCATGAGGCCAAGACCTGGCGCCCCTCGAGAAGAGCATCGAGATTCGTCCGCTCCCCATAAGGCAGCACAATCTGCATCAATCGGTTCACCATGGCGACCTCATCAGCTAAGGGTTCCTTTCAAGCAACCTTGGATTCTCCAGGACGGGCCGGGCGCAGCAGCAATGCCCTTGTGAGCGCCAACCCCAACCAGATCCCCGTGAGGCTCAGCCCTGCCCCCAGGGCATGATAGAGAAGAGAGCTGTGCAGGAGGATGGCCAACAGACCCAAAGCAAAGGAACCCATGTGGAACACAAGGCCGACGCGGGCATCCCGCTCCGGGTAGATGTCACGCAAGGTCGGAACCCCAGGCCTTCCTACCATGTTCGAGAAACGATGAAACCAGAGAATGAAGGGGACGATCCGTGTCAGCATCCCGTGCAGGATGGTTCCTGCCCAACCGAAGAGGAGAGTCCAACCCAAAAGAAGCGGAAAGCGAAGATCCATCGAAGTCACCGAAAGCACACCGAATACTAAGACAAGCGGCCCAGCTGCAAGACCGAAGCTCCAAAAGATCAGACTCGCCTCCCTTCGTTTGCGTTGACGCGCCTTGATCATAAAAGCTGTCGTGATGGGATGGAGTAAGAAGACAGCCAGGGCTCCCGGCACGCTGAGGTATGCAATCGTTTGGGGTGCGGCCCCGGCCAAGAGTGCCCCAAGGGGAGCGATCATTGTGAAAAACTGGCCAAAGAGCATCGCTTTGCGTGCCCATTTGGGGCATGCGTTCGCCAGATAGAACATCGGGATCACCTGCCAGGAAACACTCGCGAGCAAACCACCAATCCAGGCGATCAATCCCAGTTCAAGATGCGTGTAAACCCAGGAGAACCAGTTGCTGTTGATATAGAGAGGCTTCCCTGTCCGAGCAATCGCCAGCACGATCCCCGCGGAGAGCGCCAGAGCAAAGGAAAGAGTCGCCAACCGCATCCCCCAAACCGTGTCCGTTTTGCTGGGAGCCTTAAAAAGGGCAAACGCCGTGGGCACAACGAACAGCACAAACACATAACCCATGAGATGATGGGCTACCGTAAAACCGGCGTTCATCCAGCCCAAAAAACCCAGGACCAGGAAGACAACCCCTCCCACAAAAAGGGGGAGAACGAGATAGGCCAGCCAAACCCAAGGAACCCGTTTTCCCGCAACCACGGGAATCATCTGATAAAGAGCCCCCAACATCACCGAGCCCAGGAAACCCAAGGCAAGACAATGGGCGACGGCAAAGCTCACGGGATCCAATCGACTCAGGGGAGCCCCCCCCTCCCGGAAAAGGAGCAGGAAGCCGGCCGCCAAGAGGGAGATTGGGGCCATGGCAAAAAAGGAAAGGGGAATCCGGAGGGGAGGAGCCTGCTCAAGGCTCAACCCATTTTCCTGGGAAGGCAGCATATTTAACTCCGAATCATGATCAGCGCAGTGTCATCTCCAAGAGATTGGAACTGGGCACAGAGGCCCTTTTCTTCCAAACGTTGGAGAAGGAGTCGAGGGACCCGAGGCGTTCGAAAGGCGAGAGTTTGCCCATGCTCGAGTTTGGAGCAAAGAAAAAGGATCCGCTCCAGGGGCTCGGGGGCAGGAAGTCCGCGAAGATCTTCGATCTCGGGAGCCTCGCTTCCCTGGATCAAAACCTCAAACAGCCCATCCCCTCTCTGCTCCACCCTGAGGCGATACCCTTTTTCCTCCAACAAGACCAAAAGGGGCCGAGGCCGAAACGGCGCCCGCAAAACCAGGACACCCTTTTTTGGAAGTCGCTCGAGGGCCAGGAGGATCCGCTCCAGGGGGTCCTCCCCTGCTGCCAAAAGAGGCCGCACATCGAGGACACCCAAGGAGGAACCCTCCAGGCCCACCCCTTCCGCTTCCTCGGACACCTGTGTCGCTCCACCTCTTTCTCCACCCCTTTCTCCACCCCTCGCTCCCCCCATTCCCCTCGCACCATGGAGGAAAAGCTCAAGGATCCCCCGCGCCTCCTCCCGGGGCTCCAGCGAAACCCCACGCAAAAACCCCTGCAACACCGTCCCTTGCACCAAGGCTACAAGCCGCCGGGCCGCCTCCCGGCTCCTCTCCGCCCCCCCCAAGCCAAGCTCCTTACAGAGCAAAGCTGCCAAATTCTCCTGCATCGAAACCAACGTGGCCAAGGCCCGCCCCAGAGGCCCTTCCCGATCCTCCCCCGAGTCGTGGAAAAGCAAGCGGGGCAGCCCCGGCCGCTCCCGGGCCATCCCCAGCACAAGCTCCAATAACCCCAAAAGCCGCTCCTCGGGCTCTCCCCCCTCCTTGAGCAAGCCCTCCAGCCGCCGCCCCATCTGTTCGCGCGCCCGCCCCACAACCGCCACAAGCAGAGCCTCTTTCGAGCGAAAATGCCGAAAGAGCGCAGGTTGGGTCACTCCCAAACGACGCGCAATCTTCCGTGTGCTCAAGTCCGAAAGGGGCATTTCTCCCAAAAGCCCCAGCACGGCCTCCAAGATCTCTTCTTTTCGCTGACCCTTCTTTTTTTTTGCTTCCATCGCTCAAAAAACCGAGTTAGGTTATCGACCGATAAGTTATCATTCGATAACGTTATTGAAAGCAAACTTTTCTCCCGTCCCCCATCTCGCACCAAGGGACCCGAAAAAAGTGGGCTGAAAAGAAGTGGCCGACACTCGAGAGGTAAGGGCAATGCAAAGCGTTCTCGATTTTTTTTCCACCGATCACCGCGGATGCGACAGCCTCTGGGCCAAAGCAGAAGGTTCCCTCGACAAAAAATCCGAAGGCGCGAAAGCCTCCTTCTTGGCCTTTGACTCGGCCATGCGGCGACACTTCGCCATGGAAGAGGAACTCCTCTTTCCCGCGATCGAAGCAAAAACAGGCATGACCGACCAGGGTCCCACCGCAGTCATGCGGATGGAACATGAACAAATGCGGGGGGTCCTAGACCAGATGAGCCAGGCCGTCGAGACCGGAGATTTTCAGGCGGCCCTCGATCAAGGGGACACCCTCCTGATGTTGATCCAGCAGCACAACATCAAAGAGGAGGGTGTCCTCTATCCTATGGCGGACCAAGTTCTCGGCGCTGAGTGGGAGGAGCTCGCAAGTAAGTTGAGGGATTTCGAAAGTTGAGCGCTCTGCTGGCTCTTCCCCCCGGACATTAGGGGCGGGCTTTGGAGGCAAAACCCTCCAACAATGCAAGGCCCCCCGGTGCTAAACGCCGGAAAACCCCGAGGTCATTCTGCGCCTTGGCCAACAAGGTCATCCCCTCCAGGTAGGAAAGAAGCGCCTCCGCCCCCTTCTTCGGGGGAATCTTGGGGATGGCCCCCTCCCGCACCAAGTCCCGCACCACCTTTTGGAGACAGCCTTCCCACTCCTTCAGAATGGATTGGATCCGCTCCTGGATCAAAGGCTCGGCCGTCGACAACTCCAAGGCGAGGTTCCCGACAAAGCACCCCCAGAACCTACCCTCCTGCCCCCCCCAGTCACCATGTCCCTTCGAAGGAAGAGTCAGGATGCGCTTCAACTTGGTGGTCGCAGAAAGCTTGCGGGAAACGATTCCCTCCATCGCGGCCTTTGTCCCCGCCCCATAGTCATCCAAAGCGGCCAAGGCTAAAGCCATCTTCGAGGGAAAGAAGTGATAGAAGGTCCCCTTGTTGATTCCGGCCTCGGCGCAGATTTCTAAGGTGCCCACCTGGTGGAATCCGCGGGAGAAAAAAAGCCTTTGGGCCGTTTCCAGAAGAAGCTCCCTCGTTCCACTCGCCTTCTCCATCCCTCTATCCCTTTCTCCCTTTGCGTCCCGGCCCAAGCACTACAGCACAAGATGGGACCAGGACCTTTTTCCTCAGACCGACTCGCCCTCCTGCAAAACAACGATCTTACCCTCAGCACGGTTTTCCTCCATCATTCGATGAGCCTCGGGAAGCTCTTCCCATCGAAACACATGTGCAGGACTCAGATCCAACTCCCCCCGTTCCACGCGCCCCACGAGATCCTGAAGGGCCCTCGCGGGGACGGGGACACCCTCAGTCCCGAAGAGAAAGCTCGCGAAGAAACTCAGGTCGACCGAAGGAGCCATCTGGCTGAGGGGATCAAAGGCAGACAGGGGTTCTCCTCCCCCAAGAAAACCGGCAAGACAAACCCGGCCCCCAGGCCGCACGGCCTTCATCGAATCGAGGAGCGTCCGGTTTCCAATGAGATCCAAAACCGCGTCCACTCCCCCCGGGCAGAGCGACCGAATCTTGGGAGCGAGACTTTCCTCATGGAGAATCGGATGGTCAGCTCCCAGGTTCGAAAGAGAAGCGAAGCGTTCCTCCCTTCGGGAACTTGCAATGACCTCGGCTCCCAAGATTTTGGCCCAAACAATCGCTGCCCTTCCAAGAGCTGAACTCCCGCCTCGAACAAGAAGGCGATCCCCTGCACCAATCCGCAAGCGGTCCACAAGGCAGGCATGGGCCGTCGCAAAAGATTCGGGAAGGGCGGCCAGAACCTCCCATGAAAGATCGGAGGATACCTTGACAACATTTGCAATGGGTGCGTTGACCATGGCCCCGTAACTCCCCGAGAGAGTCCGACCTAAGCCCCCCATCAAAGCAAACACCTTCTGTCCCGGCGAAAACGTCCCGGAGGGATCCTCCACGACTTGCCCTACACATTCGATCCCACTCACCGGATGGGCCTCCCCCCATTTCCCGCTCCGAAAATAGGTCTCCGCCCGATTCAGCCCAAAGGCCCGAACACGGATCAAAACAAAACCTGAACAAGGTCTGGGACAGGGAACCTCTTGGAGTTCTAAAACCCCGGGGCCTCCTTTCTTCGTGATCACGACGGCCTGCATCCTTTCCTTGGATTCCAACACTTTCCACCTCCAGCCAACAAATAGGTTTTCGAATCGGTTTCGATTGAGAAACGAGAAAATAAAATCAACTGACCGGTCGGTCAACTCCCATTCATCCCTTGGAACTGAAAACCAACAAAACCCCCTTGGCATTTCGCCGAAGACAAAGAGGCTAGCCCAAGGTAGAATGCTCATTCAGACCTTCCCCTTTTTCCCTTCTCTTTCCACTGCCAAGGAACCTTCCAATGAGAACCGCGTATTTTGTTCTCCCCCTTTTGCTTTCCACGGCCCTTTCCGCTCAAAACCTTGTTCCCAACCCCAGCTTCGAGCAAAAAACCGGCTGTCCCTCCTTACCCGGCCAGGTGACAAGCAAGTGCACTTCCTGGATCTCTCCCAATGCCGGCTCCCCGGACTACGACCACAGTTGCGGGACCTCATCCACAGTCAAGGTCCCGACCAACATGTGGGGAACCCAGACACCCCACAGCGGACAGGCCTACACCCAACTGATCACGTACGTCGGAACCAGCTCCAACCTCAACTTCCGAGAATACGTCCAAGCCAAGCTCACGAGCCCCCTGGTCAATGGGACGCAATACCTGGTTTCCTTTTGGGTTTCCAAATGCGATCTCACTCAATGGGCAGCCAAAGACATCGGGGCCCTCCTCACAACCACTGCCATCTCCTCCACGAACTTCGCGAACTTCCCCTATGTCCCCCAGATTAAAAATACCGGGGGCGTCCTGACCGATGCGACAAACTGGGTCCAAATCAGCGGGATCTACACCGCCAACGGAGGAGAGCAGTACATCACCATTGGCAATTTCAAAAACCAAGCCGGCACCACCAAGCAACACGTTCAGTCCACGCTCCATAACAATGCCGCCTACTACCTGGATGACGTGAGTGTCACCCCCGTTCCCACTGGTGGAGGAGGAGGCCTTTTCCAGACCGATCACCTGATCGGTTTCGCAGACCTTCCTTTACCCGCGACATCGGGGTTGATCGATGTGCAGAACATGGACCAAAACTGCAAAGTCGCCCAGACCCAATGCAAGCCTGTCGTTCCGGTTCGGGCACTCAAGCCCTACGCAGGAGGGACAGCCTACGACCCCCGTTTTCAGACCGTTTGGATCAGTGACGGAAAGCTCCTCGCAGAATTCAAAGCCGAGCAAAACCCGGTTACCTGCAAGGCCCGCTGCAAAGCCTTCAAAGCCAACATTGCCGATCCCAATGCCTATGTCAGCGGACTGGCCTTCGCCGACAAAAAACCGAGGCTCTTCCAACTCGCAACCCGGCCGGGCTATATGGAAGTCGCCACCTACAACGCCAGTTACAAAGGCTTTACCTGTCCCATCAAACCTTTCTTCTGCAAAGCTCTTCTCCCCGGCAAAGCGGTCGCAACCGGCATCGCCTATGACGAAGTCCGAGACCTTCTCTACATCTCCATCGCCATCCCCCAGGCCAACAGCACCTTCCAAAATGTGCTCTGGGTCAGCAAAGCCAGCCTCCCCTGCAAACCCATCTGTCAAACCAAGTATTTCACTTGTGGGGCCACGATGGTGACGGGACTCGCCTACAAAACCTGTAAAACGATCCTTTATGCGACCGACGGAAGGGTCACCCAGCCTCTGGGCATGGTCGATCCCTTGCATTGCAAGTTCAAAGTGGGCCTTTGCTGCGCCAAGCAGAGCAGCCCCAAGTGGCGCGGCCTTGCCGTGGTCCCCGGTTGGAAGGCAGGGTCCAAAGGCAGCTCCTGCACAACGGGTGCTTGCCCCTCCTGCCCCAGTATGCAAATGGAGACGAGTGGTGACCCGAGCCTGGGAGCCAGCTTCCAGATCGGAGTCAAAAACGGGCCGGCTGGAGGCTTCGGCGCACTCTTCATCAAGGCCGGACCTGCGGGTAGCGGAATCCCTCTTCCCCCACCCTTTTGCGGAAGCTGGTTCGCCTTCCCGAGCGCCTTTTCCTTCGCAGCCACTGCCCTCGTCGGTCCCGGTCCCTGCGGAGGCAAGGCAACACGTTCCCTGCAGATCCCCGTCAATCCGGCCTTCTGTGGAAGAAAATTCACGGCACAGTGGTTCATCCTCTGCGTGAGCGGATCTTCCT
>JALSSW010000154.1 GCA_026984035.1 Planctomycetota bacterium | reverse complement strand
GGTCCCGCCGCTGCTTGGCTTGGCGTTTTCGACATCCAGCGCGAAGCTGGGATTGCCGAGGTACGGCGCGCCGAATTGGCTGAGGGTGGGTGTCCTCCCTCCGGTTCCTGCGGTGCCTTTTCCGTAGTTGGTGGCGATGGACAGGGGGCGGACGACATAGAGGCCGCTCTGGATGTCACTCAAGATGACGATGCCCGAAGGGAAGAAGGGGTAACATCCCCAATCCCCATTATATCCAGTGCTGCTCCCGCTCCAGGTGTCGTAGTATCCAACTTCGACGGGCTTGCTGGGAGTGCTGATGTCGAAGGTCCTGTAACCTTCTGTGTAATGGGACATGTGGCCCACTCTGTCCCGGGCATAGACGTTATGGGGGATCGCCCGTGGAGCGTTCTTGGGATTGCCTCTGAAGGTGGCGATCAACTTAGGAGCCAGTTTGTTTCGGATATCGAAGATCCCGACGGGGCCTCTGGATGCTTCGTTGGTGGTCATGGCGTAGTTGTTGTCCTTGGTGGCCCAAACATTGTGACAATATCTAGCTCCCGGAGCCTTTGCTGAGCCCAGAGATTTGATCACCGGAGGAGTGTTGCGGACCCCACGCACATCCAGGATGTGGTACCGGTTGACATAGATCTCGGCAACGTGGGCGTAGCCGTCCTGCACATGGAGGTCATGAATATAGCTGCCCCGCCAAGTCATCAGGTGCTTGGGATTCACGGGGTTTGCCCGGACATCGGCGACGACCATTCCCACGTTGGTTCCGCAGAGATAGGCGATGCCTTCCTTGGTGTCGATGAAGATGTCATGGCAGTTTCGATAAATGCTGCGTCCCCACCCTGAGTTCACCATCTTGGGAGAATCGGGTTTGCTCATGTCGAAGATCCGCATCCCGACGCCGCGGGCTTCGGTCACGACATAGACATAATTCTTGTAGGACTTGATGTCCCTCCAGGTGGAGGTTGCACCTCGGAAAAAACCGACTTCAACGGGTTTGCTCGGATTCTTCAGGTTGAGAATCGAGAGACCGGTCGTTGTCCCTAGGAGGGCGTATTCGACTCCATTGGGGGCTACGTATCCCCAGCAGTCGTTGTACCGTCCATGTTTGTTGACATGGCTCAGCAGGGTTACGTTCCGCGATTGTGCGGGAAGGAGGCTGCCACCAAAAAGGCAGGCAGCAAGAGAAAGCGGGAGGATGGATCTATGCATTGACAATCCCGTTTTGGGGAGAAAAGAAGAAAAAGAGGGAAACCTCAGCGCATGAGAATGCGCAACGGTTTTCTATTCTAGCCTCGGTCGCGAGGAGAAGGCTAGGCCCTAACATGGTCTATGCGTGATTCGGGGTCAGCGGGGCCTTCGGGTCCGTTTGCTTTGCCGGGCGTCGTTTCGGGAAGCTTTGGGAGCATCTTTCCTCGAGGTCCTGCCACGCGAGTCACCGAGGCTTTCCCCTTTTTTCCAGCCGGACCCAAGGAATTTATCCGCATTCAGCTCTTTGATTTCGAGTTTGCCCTGTTCCACCATCCGGTCCCAATCCCGTTGTTTGGTAGGGGTGACAAAGGTCATTGCCGTCCCCTTTGCTCCGGCCCTTCCAGTACGCCCGATTCTGTGCAGGTAAGTCTCAAGGGTGCGAGGCACGGAGTAGTTCAGAACCCTGGTGACATGGCTGATGTCCAAACCCCTGGCTGCCACATCCGTGGCGATGAGGGCGCGGATCTTCCCGGTGCGAAACTGGTCCATGATCTTGCGTCGAACGGGTTGGTCGTAGCCGCCGTGCAAAGACAGGACCGGGTAGGCGAGGCGTTTCAGGCGCTTGGCCAGGCGTTCGACTTCGAGCCGGGACTCGCAAAAGGCCAGAGTGATGGCCTCTTCGTCATGGTCCAAAATGCGGATCATGGCGTCGGGGCGATCCTCGGCGCGGAGCTTCATCCAAAACTGCTCGATGGTGCTGGCGGGTTTGGAACTCTTGTTGACCCCCATGGAGATGGGCTTTTTGAGGTATTTCTCGGCGATCTTCATCAAAGGAGGGGGGAAGGTCGCAGAGAAGAGGAGGACCTGTTTTTCCTGGGGGGTGGCCTCGAGGATCTCGGTCACGTCATCCAGGAAACCGATTTCGAGCATTTCGTCGGCCTCGTCCAGAACGGCGATTTCCACCCATCCGAGGCTCAGCCACTTTTCGCGGACCATGTCCAGGACGCGGCCGGGGGTGCCGACGACGATTTGGCAGCCCTTTTGAAGTTCCTTGATTTGGTCCTTCATGGGCTCGCCTCCGACGATAAGGGCTGTGCGAAGGGGTTTGTAGGTTGTGAGCTGTTCAAAGACCTCGGCGACCTGGAGGGCCAGCTCCCGCGTTGGGCAGAGGACGATCGCCAGGACGGCCACCCTGTGCTCGCTGAGTTTGTCTACGACGGGGGCGCCGAAAGCGACCGTCTTGCCGGAGCCTGTCTCTGCCTTGCCGACCACATCGCGACCTTCCAGGGCCTTGGGAATAGCGAGGGCTTGGATGGGGGTGGGTTTTTCAAAACCCATGTCCTCGAGGGCGTCCAGGAGGTCCTCCGAGAGGTCCATCTCTTCGAAGGACTCGATTTTGTCGTCGGGGGGAAGTTGTTCCCAGTTGTTTGGAATCTTTGGGGGTGTTTGGGAGGAGGGGCGGCCCTTTGTGGACCCTCGTTTCCCCGCCTTCTTTCTGGATGTCGAAATATCGGACTCCTTTTGAATCACTGTTTTATGTTTTCTACTTGACGTTTAATTCTCGGTATCTTTTTTTGGGAAGGGAGGTTAACCAGCTTGCAGTGAGACCTCAAGCGGTAGAAAAGGGGCTGGTGCATTTTCTCCACCTTGTTCTTGACCGGGGGCGGGCTATGGCTAGACTTTTTCGCCCTATTTACTGTGATCTGGGGCTCTGGACTGAGCCGCATGGGACCAAGTGCAAAAGCCTTGATCTTCCATGGGTATCGGACGGATCCCCCTGAGGAACCCCGTTGCGGGTTGGAATTCCAAGGATCAAAACATGAGAAAGCATAAGAGGGGGTCTTCGGCCCCGGGAATCCTCGGGAAGAAGCTGGGGATGACCCAGTTTTTCGAAGAGGATGGGACGGTTGTTCCTGTGACCGTGATTGAAGCGGGGCCTTGTAAGGTCCTTCAGGTCAAGGTCAAGGACATCAATGAGCTTCCCGAAGAGCGTAGGAAGGCTGCCGACAATCGTGGCAAAAAACTGGGTCGCAAAGAGCGGCTTCGTCGGGCGGATGGCTACTACGCAGTGCAGTTGGGTTTTGGGGTGCGACCTGAGCGCAACTGCAAAAAGCCGAGCTTGGGGCATTCCAAGAAGGCGGGTGTCGAGGGCGGGAGCCCCTACTTCATTCGTGAAATGCGCTGGGACAGCCTTCCTCCCTATACCGAGGGGCAAGATCTTGACGTCTCCGTCTTGGAGGGGATCGACAAGGTTGATATCACTGGGATCACAAAGGGGCGGGGTTGGACAGGCACGATCAAGCGTTGGAATTTTCAGCGGCAGCCGATGTCCCACGGCACGAAAAAATGCCATCGCCACGTAGGGGGCACGGGTCGTACCTACAGCACGGCTAAGGGGATCCCCAAGGGCAAGAAGTCTGCGGGACATTATGGCGTCGAGAAGGTCTCGACCCTCGGACTCAAGGTTGTCGGCGTCGACAAGGACCGGAATCTTCTGTTTATCAGGGGGAATGTCCCCGGGGCGATTAACGGGCACCTTGTGATTCGGCAGTCCAAGCGCAGCAAAGGTTCAACCGGCAAGAGCTGAAGGGATAACAACGATGGCTAAATCAAGATTCAAAGGCCGGGGAGCGACCCGAGGTCGGCTCAAGCGGAAAATGCTGGGCAAGGGTTCGAGCACGGTCAACAAGAGGGTCAAGAAGTCCCTCCCCAAACGCGTCCATATCCGTTTCCCCTTCCCGATCTGATCTGATCCGGACGCTTCCCCATGGACCTTTGTGTTGTGGGGGCTGGGGCTGCGGGGCTCACGGCGGCTTGGGCTGCGGCCGAAGCGGGAGCGCGGCCTCTTCTCCTCGAGAGGGGGAAGAGGCCCGGGCTCAAGATTCTGATCAGCGGGGGGGGACGTTGTAACCTCACGACAGCTCTTCCTCGGGGGGAGGCTGAGAGGGTGTTCGCGCCCAAGGAACGGCGCTTCCTCCGGCATGCTTTGCGGGCATGCCCACCCTCCCGGATTCGGGCCTGGGTCGAGGATGCGGGTGTTTCCACCTTTGTCGAAGATTTTGACAAGGTTTTTCCGCGCTCGGGTCGCGCGGAGGACATTCGGGCTGTGTTTGTCGAGCGTGCATTGAAGGCTGGGGTGGAGCTTCGCTGCGAGGGGCGGGTTTTGGGGATGAAGCCCTTGGAAGGGGAGAAAGAGGGGACAGGTTTTAGGCTCCTTTTGGACGATGGGGAGGGCGAGGAGGAAGTGATTTGCTGCAAACGGGTTGTGCTGGCCACTGGGGGGCTCAGCTACCCCAAGACCGGGAGCAGCGGGGATGGCTTCGCCTGGCTTCGAAACATGGGTGTCCCCCTTCGACCTCTTTTGCCGGCCTTGGTGCCTTTGCTATCCCCTGCGCCTTGGGTGCATGGGCTTTCGGGGATCACCCTGGGGGAGGTCGAATGCCAGCTTCGTGGTCCTCTGGGAAAGATCCATGCGCGCCGCGCCCGGCCCCTGCTTTTTACGCATTTCGGTATCTCGGGGCCTGGTCCCATGGATCTTTCGGGTGCCTTGCTCCGATCGCGGGAGGCTGGTGGGGAGGAGCCTCTTGGGTTTTTCGTGGACCTTGTGCCGGGCGCGTCGTTTGAAGAACTGAGGGCTCGTTGTTTCGAGGGAAAGGGTAGCCTTCTTGGCCGCCTTCGGGATTTGGGATTACCACGAAGGCTGGGCGCAACCCTTCTTGAGACTCTTGGGTTTCGGGAGAGTCACCCTGCCGGGCTGCCTCGGGCAGACCGCCACCGCCTTCTCTCCGCTCTCAAGGGCCTTGAGATCCCCATCTCCGGATCCCAGGGTTTTGCCAAGGCCGAAACCACAACCGGGGGTGTCCCCCTTGAAGCGGTGGATCCTCGGACCATGGAACTGCGGGCGCTGCCGGGTCTTCATCTCTGTGGAGAGCTGTTGGATGTGGATGGGCCGATCGGGGGCTTCAGTTTCTGGCTGGCCTTCGCGACGGGTGCTCTCGCGGGCCGAGCGGCCGCTCAGTCGCTGTAGCTCTCACTCTCGTTCGGAAAAGTTCCTTCGCGGACATCGGCGACATAGCTTCGAAAGGCCCTGGACATCTCTTCGGCGATCTCTGCATAACGCCTCACAAAACGAGGGTGGAAGCGGGTGAAGAGGCCCAACATGTCATGAGTCACCAGGATCTGTCCGTCGCAGTCCGGCCCCGCGCCAATACCGATGGTGGGGACCTGGACTGCCTCCGTAATCCTCTTCCCAAGAGAAGCCGGGATTTTCTCGAGGACGATGGCGAAGACCCCCGCCTCTTCCAAGGCGATGGCGTCTTCGAAGATCTTGCGAGCTTCCTCGGGCTCGGTTCCGCGCACCCTGTAGGTTCCGAATTGGTGGATGGATTGAGGGGTCAGACCCAGGTGTCCCATGACGGGGATCCCCGCGTCGGTCAAGCGGCGGATGACCTTGCATTGGGCCTTTCCGCCTTCCAGCTTGACGGCTTCGGAGCGCGATTCCTTGAGGATTCGTCCCGCGTTGCGGAGCGCCTCCTCATCACTGACTTGGTAGGAGAGGAAGGGGAGGTCCACGACCACCAAGGCCCGCTGGACGATCCGGGTGACCAGCCTTGCGTGATAGACCATCTGATCCATGGTGACGGGCACCGTTGTGTCCAAGCCTTGGACCACAGTCCCGACGCTGTCTCCCACAAGAAGGACATCCACTCCTGCCTGGTCCAGGATTTGGGCCATCAGCGCGTCATAGGCCGTTAAGGCGGCGATTCTTTTGCCCTTCTGCTTCATCTTGCGAAGGGCTTCGGTCGTGATCTTGCGCCTCTTAGGGTTTTCTCCCCCAGAACTCATTACCAATCTCCAAAGACATCAGGTTCGTTGCTGGGGGTCCTGGGAGCCGGGTCTACGTCCGGTGGAGGAGGGGGGACGAAGTGCGTTTCATCATGTGCATCGCCCTCTCCGATCTTAGGTTTTTTCTTTTTCTTTTGGGAACGATCCCCTGGAGAAGGAGCTTTATCAATCGAGGCCGTATCCCCAACGATGGATCCGTATGTCGGGATCTGATTGGGATCCAGGTCGATTTCCGGCAGGGGGGGGAAATCATTTCGTTTTTCTCGAGTGGCTCTCCTGCGATCCTTGCGCTTGGAGTCCCGTTTGGACTCCCTCCTTGAATCCCTTTGTTCTTCCCCGCGTTTTTTGGAGTCTCTCCCTTTCGAGTTGCCAGCTTTCCGGCGAGATCCCCGGGAGGTTTTTTCCCGCGAAGCAGGCCTGCTGCCTCCTTTGTTCTCTCGGCCTCCCCCCCTGCGTGCTTTTTCTTCTCTTCGATTTCCAGCTTTGAGTTTGGGAGCTTTCTGGTTCTGATTTTCGGCACTCCCCTTGCCGGGTTCTTCCCTCTGATCGCGTTCGGCAGGGGAATGGCTGTGAGGATGGCTGCGGTCGGCATGGCTTGGTTCTGTGGAAAGAGCCCTTCCCGTTTCCTTCCTTGGCTTGGTTTCGGGTCGCCAAGTTTCCCAGAGCTCCCAATCGATCAGCCCGGCCATTGCTCGGACATGGAGAAGCTCCAATGCTGGTTGGAATGCATCCGAAGTCTTAGGACTCCGCCTGCGCCTTCCTTTCTTGGCTTTACCTGAGCGTCTCCCCTTCGTTCGATCCGCTTTTTGGAGAGCTTCCCCTGCTTTTTCCGGAGCCCCATTTCCTTCAAATCTTCCTTGGAGGGGGATGATCTTTTTGATCAGAGCGACTTCGATCTTGGGAGTATTGATATCCCGGAAGAGATCACCAAGATGGTCCTGAATCCAACGACCATATTCGACCAAGCGCTCGGGGACAGCTTCTTCCAATGCTCGTTCTTCGACATAAAAAAAGACCAGAGCTGCGAGACAGACGGAAGTCGGGAGAGGCGTTCCTTCTGCCGTGAGTTTTTCTCGGTTGACACTGTCCAGGCCTTCGAGCATTCGCCAAAAACGCATGCGGCGCTCCGGGGTGGCGGCTTCAAGGCTCTGGTGGAGATCGGGAAGGAGGACTTGGAGAGATCCTGAATCTCGC
Source organism: Planctomycetota bacterium (assembly GCA_026984035.1). GTDB lineage: Bacteria > Planctomycetota > UBA1135 > UBA1135 > HyVt-539. Next base: position 2,181 of record JALSSW010000154.1, on the reverse strand, counting down.
AGGAGTTGGAAGGCCCGGAGTGCGAATCCGCTTTTTAAGAAGCGGAGCAACTCTTCGTAGATCCTGGGGGGAGCGCCCAGTTTTAGATCGGGGGCCGCCTCGCGCATGGCATCCCAAGTGGAGGGTTCGATCTGAAAGGCCATCCGGGAGGAAAATTTAATGGCCCGAAGGATTCGGATGGGATCCTCCTTGAGGCGCAGGAGGGGGTCGCCAATGGTCCGGATCAGCCCATTTTGAAGGTCAGGGATTCCTTCGACATAGTCAATGACCATGTCACTCGCAGGTTCATAGAACAGGGCGTTAATTGTGAAGTCTCTGCGGTATGCATCTTCCTCAGCGTTTCCGAAGGCATTGTCGCTCCGGATCAAAACTTGGGTTTCACCATCTTCCTCCTCTTCAGAGGGTTGGGGGCGTTGACGGAAGGTTGAGACTTCGAGAATCTTGCGATCAAAATGGAGGTGGGCCAATTTGAAACGGCGACCAATGATCCTGCAGTTTCGGAAGAGGCTTTTGACTTGGCGGGGCCTGGCGGATGTAGCAATGTCGAAGTCCTTGGGGACTCTTCCCAGCAAGAGGTCTCTGACGCATCCGCCGACCAAGTAGGTCTCGTGGTCCTTCCGGCGGAGTCTCTTAACAACTCTGACCGCATCCTCATCCAAGGCCCGGGGGGGAATCCCCGTGCGCTCATAGATGCGGGCTTCCATCGCTGCCTCTTCCAATTCATTACCGACCAATTGCATACCCCCGGTGATTCCTGGGAGGAAAAAGGGCTTTTGTACCCCTTTCGCCGGGATGATTCATGAGAAAAGGCATGAAGTTCGCGATCCCTTCCCCAAAAAAACACAGGGAAGGGATCTTTTCCGGAACGATCAAAATGGGATTACTTGAGGAAATACATCTCGCCGGTGTTGATGGACTTGGATCCTTGACCCGTTCCTCCGCCCACAACGAAGATTTGTCCCTCACTAAGGCTGAGGGCCGGTGAACCGGCCCGGCTGATCCCAAGGGAGGCTGCGGGTGAAAATTTTGGTGTTTTGGGGTCGAAGAACTCACAACTTGCAGTCGCCGTGGGTTTATCCAAGGTCCCCTGGGCGCCTCCGATGACGAGGATCTTTCCGTTGGAGAGCTGGGCTAGGCTAGGGAGAGTTCGCGCTATAGCCAAGCTGGGCATGCGCGCCCACTTTCCACTGGCCGGGTCATACCGGGCTACATCTTTCATTGGTTTGGCATCTGTGATCAGGAGGCTGGATCTTGCGCCTCCGACCACAAGGATCCGTCCGCTCTTCAAGGTGATTTGGCTGTGCGCAGCGATACTGAAGGGAAGGGATGCCGCCCCCCTGAAGCGATTGGTTTTGGCGTCAAAAATCTCGCAGCGGTTTGTCATGCCGGGGAGGCGGAAGAAGCCGTTCAGGCTGATGCCGCCCGCCAGCAAGATGGTCCCATCGGGAAGGGTGGAGGCCGTGTGGGCGATCCGTTCCCTGCTCATGTTGGGTCCCTTGCTGAAGGTGCCGGTCTTGGGGTTGTAGATCTCTGTGGACTTCTTCATAGAGCCGATGGCCTTGAGGGCGTTGGAAATGTCTGAGAGTCCTCCCGCGATCAGGACGCGGCCATCGGGCAGAAGGCTCGCCGTGTGACCTGCACGAGGAACGGACAGAGATCCGGTGGGGCTGAATTTGTTCGTCTTGGGGTCATAGAGTTCACAGGTTTTGAGGACTCCCACGCTGTTGGCACCACCAACGACGAGGATCTTTCCGTTTTTCAGGAGGGTGGCGGTGAGGAGGCCTCGAGCACTTGCCATCTTTGGGCCGGGTTTCCAGCTTTGGCGGTTTGGGTCGTAGAGTTCGGTTGTTGCGAGGCCCGAGCCACTGAGAATGCTTCCGGAGCCTCCCCCGAGGAGCATGACGACTCCCCCTGGGAGGTGGACGACGGCGGGGAGGGCGCGGGAAGTGCTTAGGACCTTGCCTCTTTGGACCCAGGTTCCTCCCCTGCCCAGGGTGGAGACGATGTCATTGGAGAGCAGGCCGGCAAGATAATTTTTGCCCGGGATGGTGAAGGCTTGAAAGTGAATGCGTTTGCCCGAGAGGCTGGTGTCATTGGGAAGGGGGAGGATCAAGTTGGTGGTCCCCTGACCGAGGACCACAATCTGGAAAAGGGGGAGGAGGTCAAGCCCGACCGCAAGGC
>JALSSW010000153.1 GCA_026984035.1 Planctomycetota bacterium | reverse complement strand
CCCGAGAACTCTCGACCGAATTCCCCGAGGCCCAGTTCAGCGTTTCGGCCTTCCCGGATAGCCCCTTCGAAGATAAGAGCTTTGACCGCATTTTTTCGATGGAGACCTTTTACTATTTACCGGACCTGGATGCGGCCCTGGCAAAAGCCCAGAGACTCTTGCGCCCTTCAGGTCGAATGGCAGTCATTGTGGATTATTACACCGAAAACCCAGCAAGCCATTCTTGGCCGGAGGATTTGGGCTGCACCTTTGATCTACGCAGCGAAGAAGAGTGGGAAGCGGCATTTCGGAAGGCAGGATTCGCGGATATACACCGAAAACATTACCACTACCAACAACGCTCAGACCAAGAGAACTGGAAGAGCGAACAAGGCTCCCTGTTGCTCCTTGCAGAGAAGACCTAAAACCATCCTGGCTTACCCTGGGAAGTAATCGCTTCTCTCGAAAGCCTCCAAACAAGCCTTCTACTGTCTCCGCAACTCCATGGTGGCAATGCCCCAAATAGGCGTAAAGCTCCGTCCATATGCCACAAAGCCCGCTTGCAGCAAAATGGTATTCGAATCCACCGACCCGGCCGCAAGGGTATACCGACTGTATTCCGGTCTTCCCGGCAGATCCTTTCGATCCCAACCGTAGTCGAGGGTTGCAGTTTTATTGTTCACCCGGTTTTTATGCCAATCCAACTGGAGCCCCAACCTCCTTTCGAGTTCATCCTGCAGAACACTTTCCCCTCCAATCGAAAGAAAGCCATTGGGCCCAATCTGGACCAGCTTCTTTCTCCGTGCAAGGCGATCGAGCTTGAAAAGAGCAACAGGACCTTCGGCGGCGACCACACGCGTCATCAACCATGTCCCTTCCATGCGAATCGACTTAGAACCCGATGCTGGAGGGACCTTTGCTTGGACTTTGAGCTGCTGATCGATCTTCGAGTTGCAGGCACTTCCAAGTAAAACAAGAAGGGAGAGCAAAAAGGATCCAAGCTTCATTCAGGGGACTCCAAAAACAACTGGTGGGAAGGGGCTCACAAGCATGCCTGGTGAAAGGTTCCCACCTCTTCGACAAAAAACTGAAAAACCTGGAGGGATAGGCAAAGCATCCCCTGGGGTAATGGGAGCTTTCTATTTATGTGCGAGGCAGTCTTGCACAAACCTCCCACAAGAATGGAGCAATGCCTTGGACTCCTTACTTGGTCCCTCAAAGGGATGCTTTGTGGAGAAAAAATGCCCCGTCTTTTCTAACACCAAGAAGGAATCTTTTTCCCGACCGGCATGGGAAAACAACCTCTCTGACTCGGAAACAGGAAACCTCCCACCTTCCTCCCCCACCACCACGAGAAGTGGTGTCGAAGTCGTTTCTACAAGCTCCTCGAGAGGGCAAAGGTCCGCTAAGGCCAAAAGATCTTCGTTCCAAAGTTCCCCCAACTCCATGGTCGTCCCATCATCTTGGGTAACGAGCGGAGGATTCTGCTGGGGTCCACGATGCAAACTCTCCGGGGGATTCAATAAAATGATCGCATTGGGAGACAGGAACCCTTCCACCCGAAGGCGACGATCCAAATGGAGACCAAGGGCACAACCTTTTCCATGGCCGACAATCACAAGATTCTCCCGGTCCCATTCTCCAACACAGGCCGAAGAGTCCTCAAGAAGACCTCCTAGATAGGCCAGAACCGACACGACTTCTCGCCCTAGAGAATACTCTTTTGGGTCGTTCGGCCCCTCCGTTCCACGAGCTTCTTTTTCCAGTTGTGGGGAAAGTCTTGCGACGATGGCTCCCCAGTCCTTAGCCATGCTTTCTGCGAACCAAGGATAAAACCCAAAGTTATGGCTGAGGAGAAGATCCGGCAAAAAGAGAACCAGAGGAGTCCGCTCCCGAACATCGGGACAGCAGACTGCAATTTGAAGGGCCAGACTGCCCAAAATCTCATTGGAGGAATAGAACTGCATCGGGAACTTCTTGGCGATCCTCTCATTTTGAAGCAAAAAACCAAGATGCCAAGAAAGAAACTCCTGCAATATCAGGGACTTATGACAGGGATATTCAAAAATCGAACAGCCTACTTCTGGTGATTTGCGAAAGATTCCGTTAAGATCCCTTCGCCTATTTATCCAAGAACCTGCATGCCCCTAATTAATGAAGACCTCTATGATACCTCCAACTCGTCTAAGCGACGCTGAGGAGCGTCTTGGATACACCTTTAAGGACCAAGACCTCCTGGCGGAAGCTCTCTGTCACGCATCGACACACAACCAAGGACTCAAGACGAATGAACGACTTGAGTTTTTGGGGGACTCGGTGCTGAATTTTCTCGTGTCCTGGTTTCTTTTTGACGGCCTCAAAGAGGCAGACGAAGGAACCCTTTCGCGGAGGAGATCCCACCTCGTCGACACCGGCACTCTTGCCCAAGTCGCGAAGCAACTCAAATTGGATGAACTCCTTATTACAGGCAAAGGCCAAGATCTCAAGCCATCCCCAAAGATGCAAGCAGACCTCCTGGAAGCCTGTATTGGAGCGATCTTTTTGGATGGTGGGATCGAATCGGCACAGGCTTTCGTTCTGAAAAACATCCTCACCAAAGTCAGGACCGATGAAGCCTCCTTCAACGACCCCAAATCGAAACTCCAACACCTGACCCTGGCTAAAAGACTTGGATTGCCTTCCTACAGACTTGTCGAAGCCAAAGGCCCCTCCCATGACATGCGTTTTGTCATGGAGGTCGAGGTGGACGGAAAGGTGATGGGTTCTGGATTGGGATCCAGCAAGAAAGTCGCCTCACAACTCGCGGCGGAAGATGCTCTCAGGAAACTGAGTGCTCAAGACTCCCCGAGGGAATCTGCACCCAAAGCCGCAGAATAAAAGCTGCCAAGGGACTGAAGCACTGAGAATGGCTTCCGACTAGATGTGAGCGAAAGAGATGCGCAGCGCTATCATCTCCAGGTGAATAGATGCGCACCTCTTCGGCCCCAGCTATCGCTCTCAGGCAGCAACTCCAACAGGAGTCCCTCTTCCGTGGACTGAAAATCCCGGAAGAAGGAGAGCGCCTGGTTTTGGGAGGCTTGCCAGGTGCATCCAAGGCCCTCCTGATCGCCGCCCTTCGTGAGAGGGTTCAAGACCGCCCCATTCTCCTCTGTCTCGCGGAAGAGTTTGAGCTACAGGATTGGGCAGAAGACTTATTGCTTTTCTCTCCTCCACGCTCGGGGCGCCCCATCCCCCAGATTCTTCCGGAAGCTCGACGTGAAGATGGAGAATGGCTCCCCGGGAGTCTTCCCGCCCGGCGGCAAATGCTGAAATCTTTAGGACCCGCCGACGTCTGCTTGATGGACCTGTCCCGTTTGATGGCCGAAGTGGGGGGAGAGGAATTCGATTCCCAAGAGACTCTTTGCTTACAAACAGGAGAAGAAATCGAAATTCGGGGACTCACACAAACATTGGAGAAGGCCGGTTTTATCCCTGTTCCCCTCGTGGAGGCTCCAGGTGAGTTCCGTTGGAGCGGGGATATTCTCGACCTATACCCGACGACCACGGAAAAAGCGATCCGAGTTGAATTCTTTGACCAAGAGATCGAATCCATTCGAACCTTGGATCCAAGCGATCAACGATCCAAGGAAAGCATGGAAAAGGTGGAAATCATTCTGCCTCATTCAAAGGGAGCCTCTGAGACACCTCAAAGCCCTCAATGCTTCCCCCTGGACCTGCTCGACAAGGCCTTAGTTGTCGTCGTCGAACCGATCCGCTTCGAAGAGCATCTTGCTCGCTTCACCCTCCTTGCAGGAACTCTGGCGGCTCCCGTCGAAGCCTTTCAACGAGGCCTGCAGCGCTTAGGGGCCATCAGCTTGTCAGCCCTCCCCGGTCCGGACAGCCTGAACTTTAATTTTGAAGCTCCCAAGATCCCGGTCGCGGACACCGGCGACCTCAAAGGAAGACTCCTCGCTGCAGGGAGACTCAAAGATCGCATCTTGGTCGTCCTTCGCTCCGAGCCGGAAGCCCGACGGCTCGAGAGCGTCGCACAAAAAACCTCAGGAAAACATTCTCTTCAAACAGCTGTGGGCAACCTGAGCAGAGGTTTTCGTATTCCCTCTCTCAAGACGCAGGTGCTGAGCCATGGTGAGTTTTTCGGAATCGGAGCGGCACGCCGTCACCTGCAACATCGTCGAACCAAAAAAGCGCCACGATCCGAGTTTATCCAAGGCTTCTTCGATCTCCAGATAGGCGACCTTATTGTCCATGCCATCCATGGAATCGGGCGCTTCAGGGGCCTTGAAAAAGGAAGCCGCGGAGCCTCGGGGGGACAAGAAGAACATCTCAGGCTCGAATTCCGAGATGGCGTCGAAATCCTTGTCCCTGCTACCATGATCGACCTTGTTCAGAAATACATAGGTTCCGGTGACGCGGGTCCTCAGCTGGACAAAATCGGAGGAAAGGCCTTCGGAAAACGCAAAGCCAAGGTCGCCATGGCTTTGAAAGACATGGCAGCAGAACTTCTCGAGCTTCAAGTCAAGAGATCCAGACATCCAGGTTTCGCCTGCCCAAAAAAGGACGAACTTGCTGAAGAATTTGAAAAGGCCTTTCCCTACGAGGACACGGTGGATCAAGTTCGGGGAACAAAGGAAATCATCAAAGACTTACAGCAGACCAAGCCCATGGACCGGTTACTTTGCGGGGATGTCGGTTTTGGAAAAACTGAACTCGCCGTCCGGGCGGCTTTTCGGATGGTCTCGGCGGGGAAGCAGGCAGCCATCCTTGTGCCCACAACCTTGCTTGCGGAACAACACGGTCGCACCTTTCGGGACCGGATGTCCACCTTTGGGGCAAGGGTCGAAATCCTCTCCCGCCTGAGGAGCCCCAAAGAAAAACGAAAAATTCTAGAGGACCTCAAAGCAGGAAAGGTCGATGTTCTCGTAGGTACTCACCGGATCCTGTCCAAGGACGTTGTCTATAAAGACCTCGGACTCTTGGTCATCGATGAAGAGCAGCGCTTTGGTGTCGCCCAAAAAGAAAGGATCCGTAAGGTACGGGCAACGTTGGATGTCCTCTCCATGACCGCCACCCCCATCCCCCGCACACTTCACATGGCCCTTCTGGGCATCAAAGATATTTCATCCCTTACAACTCCCCCACCCGGCCGCCTGGAGATACGCACCAAGGTCGTCGAACGATCCACCTCCCTCATCCGCAATGCGATCCTCAGCGAAATTAACAGAGGGGGACAGATCTTCTTCCTTCACAACAAAGTCAAAGACCTTCATGTGGTTCTGAAAGAGCTCCAGGACATGATTCCCGAAGCCCGATTCGTCCTGGGCCACGGACAAATGACAGAAAAGGAACTCCTCGTAAATATGAACAAGTTCCTCCGCGGAGATGCAGACGTTCTCCTTTCGACCACCATTGTCGAATCGGGCATTGATATCCCGAGGGCCAACACAATTCTCGTCGACAATGCAGATCACTTCGGCCTGGCCGAACTCCACCAGCTGCGAGGACGAGTGGGGCGGGACATCCTACAAGCCTGGTGCTACCTCCTCACCGACCCGAGTCGGCCCCTCAGCCCTGAAGCCAAAAAGAGGCTCCAAGCAATGGAACGCTTTTCCGAACTGGGCTCAGGCTTTTCGATTGCAATGAAGGATCTTGAAATCCGTGGGGCAGGCAACCTTCTTGGACCGCAACAATCCGGGCACATTGCGGCCATCGGCTACGACATGTATTGCAAACTCCTCCAATCGGCCGTGGAGAGGAGCACAAAAGGAACGGTCAGTTCCCACGAGCTGCCCGAAGCCCTCGCTTCCACTCAGATCGACATCGACTTCGGAGTAGAAGCCTATATCCCCACAACCTACATCTCAGACCCCGGCCTTCGCATGAAGCTCCTTCGAGAAATGGACAGCTACAGGGATCAACGAGGTCAAAAAAAGCTGATTGAGCGCACTCGAGACCGCTTCGGGCGCATCCCTCCGCCAGTCCGAACTCTGAGCGATGTCTTCCTCACAAAAAACCTTCTTGCTCTTGAGGGCATTCTCTCCGCTCGCTTCGCCCCCCCCAACCGCATCATCCTCAGACATCAACCAGGCAGAGGCCCTCATGGGAATTGGCTCTCAGCCTTTCGGGATATTCGCCCAGTCTCGGGAATACGAACCGACCTCATCCTCCGACAAAGCAAATTAAGCCCGGAAAAAGCCTTGGCCTTTTTCCGGGATACCTTGCTTGGAAAAGCCCATGGAGGCAGGATCAAGGGATCATGAATGTTCGCGGAAACCACATTCTTATCCCCTTCATCCTCTTTGCGCTCCTGGTTTCATCAGCAGAAGGACAAAAACAAATCAAGGGGGACAAGCAGAAAAAAACAAAGGGTTCACCCCCGAGAACAAATTCGGCCAAACCCATTCTAGGCCCCCGTCCAGAGCCAAGTTCCTATCGCACTTATGACGAAGTCCTCGCTTTGATCGGTCCTCATGTCATTACCGAATCCATGATTAGAGATTCTCTGAAAATTGCCATCCAAGAGGCAAAGGAGCACCTCCGGGCTAAGAACCCCAAAGGACGCCTCCCTGACCGGATCCTGGATTCCATCCGCAAAGACCTTCTCCAACGGAAAGCTGCCCAATTCCTTCTCGCGGATCGGGTGACAAGCCTCAACATCCCCACAGAGGCCCTCGAGAATTATCTAAAAAACCAAGTCCAGAAAATCGTCGAAGAAAGGCGCATCCAAGCGGGAGGCTGGCCCCAGTTTGTAAAAAATCTCGAAAGAATGGGGATGTCCGTTCAAACCTTCCGCAAAGAGCAGCGATCTCGCCTCCAAAGGGCCCTAGTCCGACAAGAAGAGGTACGTAAATTCCTCAAGGGTGGAGAGCTACAAGTCACCCCGACGGAGTTATGGAACTATTACCAAAGTCATCAAAAAGATTTCATTGTGACCCCCGATGCGACCCTCAGAATCCTTACCTTTCCTCCCTCCAAAGGTCGGAGTGGGTTGGAGATCGCCAAACTTGCCCGGAAGCGTCTCAGGGGAGGCGAAGACCTTGAAAAAGTCCTCGAAGAGCTCGGTGGAGATGCTCAAGAACTTCAAGTTCTCCCTGATTCTGGGGTCGCCAAAACCCTGAAAACCTTCACTTGGAACCCGAAGGTAAAACCGGGAGAATTCTCCCCAGCCCTCCCATCTTCCCGGGGACAGGGCCGTCTTCTTCAGATCGTAAGCCGGCGAGAAGGAAAGAAGCTCCCTTTTAAAAACCCCGATGTCCAGCGGAGAATCGTGGCAAAAATCCAAGATAAGAGGATCCGCATCATCCGCCTCAAGCAGGCATGGGAACAGTTTAGCAAAATTCAGGCATGGCCCATCGACCTCATTCGCCGATAACTCATAAAAACTAAGGAACTTAGGGCAAGTTAATGACCCAGGTAAAGCAGGATGCTAAGCTGTAGGCCCTATTGGGATAGGAAAAGATGGAAGAAAACAGGGCGACCGGTTGCTCCCGATCCCGGCAGCTTGGCGGGGCCTGGAAAATCCATCCAACAATTCATCAAAGCTAGTCTGAACCGTCCAGCCCCGGACCCGTTTGGTGTGAGGTTCATCTCTTACTAGCACAGTAATTTAGGACAATTTAGGACGAGCAGGGAAAGACATAGACATGGAAAACGGAAACCCCGAGCAACCTCACTTCGACCCCACCCAGGTCCACGTTGAGGGTCACCATCTTCGCGCCTGGGAAGAAGAAAAAAGCTTCCAGGATCAGATCGGAGAAGTTCTGGCAAAGAGTCCTTACTTTGCGATTTCGATCATCATCCACGTACTCGGTGGTCTGATCCTCTTCTTAATGAGCACCGCACCGGTGGAAAAAGCTGAGAAACCCCAGCTCAACAGCCAAATCCAACAACAAGAAGACACCCCTGAGGAAGAACCGGAAGAACCCCCGGAGGAAATCACCCCCGAGGAAGAGCCCGATCCTGTGATCCAAGATGCCGAAATTTCAGATCACAATGAGGAAGACACCCAGGATGACTTCTCCGAGGTTGAGGGCGATGATCAAAACGCCGACAGTCAATTTGACTCCAACCAGCTCAACGATGTCGTGGGAATCGGCGGTGGTGCAGGTGGGAAGTTTGGTGGGCGCCGTGGTGGGCGCCGTAACCTCAGGACTCGAGGGGGGCGGAAGGTTGCCGATGCGATCAAATGGGGGCTTGAATGGCTTAAGAACCATCAAGATGAGGATGGGCACTGGAGCACGGACGAGTTTATGAAGCATTGCCCCAGTGGAGATGTTTGCGATGGCCCCGGCAATCTCGTGAATGATGTCGGGATTACAGGGCTTGCTCTTCTTGCTTTCCTGGGTGATGGATCCACCATGCGTTCTGGGCCCTACAAACGCGTCATCAAGAAAGGGATCAATTGGATTCGCCAGCAGATGGGAGATGACGGATTGATCGGCACCGAGAATGGACGTCAGTTCCAATACTGCCACGCGATCGCCTCTTATGCCTTGATCGAGGCCTATGGACTCTCGCACTATCGCACTCTCAGGCCCTACGCACAAAAAGCCGTCAACTACATCCAGACTGCACGCAACGAATACGGTGTCTGGCGTTACTATCCCCGCGATGGGAACAACGACAGCTCGGTTACAGGCTGGATGATCATGGCCCTGAAGTCGGCCAAAGATTTTAAGCTTAAGGTCGACAAAAAAGCCTTCGATTTCGCCACCGCTTGGTATGACAACGTTACAGATCCGAACACGGGCCAGTGCGGCTATCAAAAGAGAGGGCAGGGATCGGCTCGCGAGGCTGGCCAGGAGGACAAGTTCCCCGCCAGTAAAACGGAAGCCATGACAGCAGTCGGTTTGTTTGCCCGCTTCTGGCTCGGACAAGAGCCTGATAAAAACAGCATCATGCTGGCAGCCGCAGACACCATGTTGAAGAAACCCCCGGTGTGGAACACCGCCGACGGCAGCATCGACATCTATTACTGGTACTATGGTTCCTACGGCATGTTCCAAATCGGTGGACGCAAATGGGACAAATGGAAAAAGGCCATGGAAAAAGCCTTCCTCCCATCTCAAATCAAAAAGGGACACGCAAAGGGTTCCTGGGATCCCATCAGCGCATGGGGTGAATCCGGCGGAAGGGTGTACACCACAGCCCTGGGCATCCTGTCTCTAGAAGTTTATTATCGATACAGTCGCCTGGTGCGCTAACAAGCAAAGCCGCCAAAAGACCAAAAGGGCAGATACGCAAGGAGGGGCGCATGAATGCGCCCCTCCTTGCGTATCTGCTCTTTGCTTCTCTGCACAAATTGAATCCAGGCTCTCTTGAACCTCCCTTCGAGGCTCCCCGTTCCTTGAGTACCAAGCAACTCAAGCAACATAGGCCAACGAGGAAAACATGGAAAGCCAAGAGCCCCTTCAACGCCACCCAAGCCAACTCAAGATTCACAGTCATCCCCAAAAACCTTGGGAGGAGTCTCCATCCTTCCAAGACCAAATCGGACAAG
>JALSSW010000152.1 GCA_026984035.1 Planctomycetota bacterium | reverse complement strand
AGCTTTTCGTTAACTTTATACCCAAAAGTGGGTGAAACCTGGAGGAGCTGGAAATTGGAATAGAGAGATCCAAACCCCATCCCACCATTGGATGGCTGAGGAGTCAGGATCGGGTTTCCGGCATCGGCGGCATAATCCACGCCGAACCCCCCGAGCCCAAACGCGCCGACTCCCATGGTCCAAGGGCTGTCTTCGTCCCATTTCCCGACAATCGCGAAGGAGGGGATAGGGCTCACTCCAAAATCTCCATCCGTGGAACCCGAGAGATCAACAGGTGGGCTCCCCGCCCCAAAGGAGTTTGCATTCACGGTCGAAGAAAGAGTCGTTGTGCTAAGAAAGGCTTCTGTGGAAAAAGAAATCTCCGACCGCCCAAGGCGACCGATCCCAGCAGGGTTCCAAAAGAGGATCCCCATGGAGTCCATCGCATTTCCAGCAGAGGCCCCTCCCATGGAGAGGTTGATAGGCCCATAACCTGTCATCAAATGACCGTTTTGGGCAGGAGCGGTTCCGGCCATGAAGCCGAGGACCAACGAGATCAAGGCGAAGCGACGCATGATTCCTCCAAAGACTCAAACCCCCAAACTGGGGGAGAAACTGAAAGTTCACCCCAATTTTCCCTCACGAATCAAGAGAAAGAAGTGCGAACCTCCAAACTGCTACAATCCGCGCTAGGCTGGATGTCGCAGGCTTTGCAGCCCAAGGAGGCAGCCAGGCAATAGGAACATTCTTCTTGGGTTTTCCGGGCAAGGGATCCCCCCTTGGGAGGGAGACTGAAAAAAACAAACATTCTTACAAGAATTTTCAAAGGATTCGAAACGATCACGAAAGGGCCAAACTTAGCCCCCCTCTTTTGTTCACCCTTTTTTCGCCATCGATCAACAGGCTCAAATGAAAGCAACTCTCGCCTTGGTTTTCATCGCAACAGTGCTTCTTGGCAGCATCTTCCTTTTTGGGGGAGGGTCCAAAAAGAAAGCCATCACCGATCCCGGGCTTATCAAGGGAACCTTGGAACTGGAGGAAAAAAATAGCCTTGAGACCAAGAGGAAGACTGAGAATGAAAACATCAATCGAAAGACCCTTTCGGAAGGAAAGAACAAAGCTGGGGATATCCCTGTTGATTCTTCTTACGCTGCCTCTCTGACTGGTTTGCGAGGTCGGATCCTTTGGGAAAGCAGCAAGAAGCCTGTTGTGGGAGTCAAGGTGGAGGCCTTTGAACTGGGGACCGGCTTTTCCACCCGCTCCTGGAATGGAGAGTTCCCCGGCTTCCTCAGTTCCTTTGAACCCAAGGTGAGCGTAACGACAGACAAGGAGGGGCGCTTTCATCTCAAGGGCTTAGAGCGCGATGAGTTTTTCGGCTTACTGATCGGAGCGGGAACAGACAAGAGGGCTTTCCGTATGGTGGATCGAACTGCTGCCCCCGGAGAAACGGAAGAGTTGGATGACATTCTTCTCAAGGACCGAGGCTCCCTCCGGGGGATTGTTTTGGGTCCGAATCAAAAGCCTTTGAAGGGTGCCAAAATCTATGCTTTGGATATCCCACGGATAGCTTTTGATTTTGGACTTTCTGGCTACGACCCCGATGGACTCATGGTCAGTCAAAGCTCAGGCCGCAGCTTCGTAACCCCTCTCCCTCCTTTCATTAAAAAACTCGAAAAGAAGCTTCCTTTTGGGATGACGAAAACCGCCGAAGATGGAAGCTTTCACATTGGCGGACTGAGGAAGGGGCAAACATCGATACCCATTATTTCTCCGAACTTAGTCCGGACCGTAAAGACAACGACCATTCGGCCTGGAAAAACACGCGACTTGGGCAGAATCATCCTCAAAGAAGGAGAGCAAATCCGGGGGCGCGTTTTGGATGAACAAGGAAAACCTTCGGCCCAAGTGTTGGTGAGCGTGACCCCCAAGTCGCCCATCTCCACCGGTTTTGGAAGGAAGCCAAAGCTCACGGACCCCAATGGGACATTCCAATTCAAAGGTCTGGAACGAGGGCAGCACTATGTTCTTGTCCGATGGAGCGAGGATTTCCCCTGGACCCTTCATGGCCCCTATCGTCCCGGAGACAAGATCGAAATCCGAAGCAAAACACTGTTCAGCAAATCGGTGATCGTTCAAGGAAATCATGGAGCCTTGATCCCTTCGGCAGAGTTCCACCTGGCTCAAGACTTCGGCGAAGATTTTCCTCCGGAGCTTTTCCAGCCGAATCTCCCAACGAAGAACCACTTAAAAAAAACTGAGAAACCGGGGGTTTGGACTCTCTATGGACTCCCCGCGGGAAGGTATACCCTCCGGATCTCCGCCAAAGGATTTGCGCCCTTTAAAGCCCGCTTCATCATGGGAAAAAAGGAAAGATCCAAAAAGCTGATTTGTAAACTTCAAAAAGGGGTCTCCATAACGGCCCTTATCCTCAACAGAAGCGGTAGGCCGGTTTCATCTGCCCGGGTCTACTTTCGAAATTACAGCACATGGGGGTTCATCCTTCTGGGGCGAACGGGAAAAACGGGAACGCTCAGGATCCCGATAGTACCTCAGGCACAAGGAACGATGATTGGGCGTCATCCCCGCTATGCCCTGGGGGCAACCTCCATCCCTCTTCCCGTAGATGGATCCACTTATAAAATCATCCTCCCCAATCCGGGGCGAATTCAAGGGCGTATCTTTGACTCCACTTCCACGGACAAGAAGTCTTACACTCTCTTCATCGAACCAGGTTGGACCACAAGAAAAGTTTTCAGGGATCTGCTCCTGCCCCGGTTCACCGTCACGCAGTTGGATGGCCGCTTCGACATCGGTGGCCTTCAACCGGGGGAATACAGGATCATGCCATTCATTAACATTGGCAAAATCACCTCCATTGCCGACGCCTATACTCTGGGACAGCAAGGAAGAATACTGTTCAGAAAACGAACGAAGGTCATGGTCCCCGAAGGAGGGACAGTTCGGACCGCCATTGATCTTGGTAAGAAAAATGGGAAAAAAGGAACGGGGCAGATCTCAGGATTTGTACGCGTCGATGGAAAAACCAGTGCAGGAAGAACCCTCATGCTTTGGGGAAATGCACGCCGTATAGCAGCGACAAAAACCGATGGGAGTTATACATTCTCAAACCTACCCGCTGGTCGCTTCAACATTGTGGTGCAGGAGAAAAATGGTTCCTTTCAAGAGCAGGCCATCGCAAACAAAAGCATTACTCTCAAAAACAACGAACAAAAGATTCTCAACTTTGATATCACCTTGGGTGTCATTGAAGCCCAGATCCTTGATCCCAAGGGGAACCCCTTGGAACGAGTGCAACTCAGCCTGAGGGCTTCCGGCAAGGACCCAGGCTGGGTTTCGGTCTTCACGGACGCGGAGGGGAAATTCCGAAGAAGGGTCCACTATGGGGAATGGTCCATCGGCCTTGGTTGGAAGGAGCGCAAGGCAACCTTTTCTTTGCCGCAGACCATCATCAAAGTTCAATCAAAACGCCCTGTGAAAGTTCGCATCCAAGCCATCGAAAGCCCTTCTCTCCATGGCTCCATTACGCTGGACTTCAGCAAGATCCATCCTGACTGGAGAGAGGAAGCACGCAACTCCCCACCCACCCAAGCCTATTTCCAGGGGAAGGTGCATTATTGGTCCATTCAACTCAAAAAGAATGGAAGCCGCACTCCCCTGGAGGGGCAAAAGCATCCTTACGGTAAATATCGCGTTTTCGCCTATGGAGGAGGGGGGACCTGGAGAGGGGAAGTTCAGATCACGCCAGAAAACCATGCGGCACTCAACATCCTCCTTTCGCCTCCCAAGATCTTCACGATTGGAAAGAAACAAAAAAAACAGAAATCTGGCAAATAACCAGCCAAGGACATTGAGATCCTAGGATAATTTAGGTCTCCATGATTGATTTCGCCTTTCTTTGCCTGAGCCTGACAGCGATCGCCTTCCTTGCACCATTCCAAGAAAACCCAAACCCCGAGGGGGAAAAGGCACAGCCTCCCAAGATTCAAAACCCCTATTTTAAAGAAACTAAATGGAAAGTCTGGCGGGAGAACCAGGATCCCGTTAAAGGCGTCACTTCCATGAAGCATGAAGGGAAAAAAAAGGTCCAATACAAAGTGGACCTTGTAGCTCCCCCCAAAGCAAAACGAATCTATCCCATCTGGCCGACCCCCAGGGGAAGCGCGGTCGTTCAATACAAAGTTTCGGCCACCCCTTCTAAGCGCTTCGCGGGGATTTGGGATGACGTCTACAGTTCCTGGTCAGGTCTCCATGGATATGTCCGGAATAGCTGGCGTGGACCCGATGGAAGCCGCGTTGCCATCCGAGATCAAATCATCCACTTTGTCGATGCACGAAAACGGGAAATGATGAGAGCTGGAGTCAACTTCATCCATCAAAGTACCACCGGGATGGCACATACGATTACGAATGGCTACAACGTTCGTTACAGTCATGCATATGAACGGCTTTACTTTGCCGATCTCCTCGTCTGCTCCCCTGCCCACGCTTCCTACACAGAGGTCAGTCCCGAGCAAACCAGTGACCTATATATGTGTCACAGCCCAACCTTGTTCAACTCTCTCGGCTCCTCCAACAGTGAAACCATGGCCATCACGAAGATGATCCTGGTTGGCGGCTACCTTCGTCCTCAACTTAAACTCCTACTCAAAAAGAGTGGGCTCTATCCATCGACTCTCCTTTACATCTGGAAAGCTTCTCTCCCCTATGAAGTGCCCTATGACCATGAATTCAAACACCGAATTTGCTTCAAATCCGTAGGTAATAGGTTCGCCTACCCTGAGCGATACTCTGCAGCTGGCATTGATCGCGGAGATTTGGCCCTCATAGCACATCAATATGACGACATGGAGCACATGCGGCGCATGGTGAACATGGCAGTCCATATGAAAGTCGCTCCTCCTGAGGCTTGCTTCGAGATCCTAGAGGTCAAGGGAGGAACAAAGCGTTTCGCCTTTTTTAAATCCGCCCTCATCATTCAAGAAAAGGGGCAAACCGTTCAAGTCAAAGTTTCTACAAATAAAAGCTACGACCTTCAGGGACTCCCACTAAAGCTGCATTGGAAACTCCTCTATGGCAACCGGCAAACCCAAATGGAAGCAGGAGAGAAAAAAGGAGAGTTCCTTCTGACTGTCCCCTGGGATGACAAACTCCCCGAAGGTCGAACCGTCCTTGGCCTCTTCGCAAACAACGGCAAACTTGGCGGCAATCCTGCCCTTCTCACTGTTTATCGAAAAAAGGGAAAGATCCCCCCCAACGGCATCGGTTACAAGGACTACCGCTTCGATCTGAAACAGGGAAACCGACGTCCCATTCTCATGAATCTCCAAGATACATGGGTGCGACCGGGAAAAACTCTCGAGATCCCTCTGCAGGCTTGGGATCCCGAAGGCTTTCCGGTCCACTTCGCCAAGCGATCGGAAGAAGTTGGAACCATCATGGGGAGCCGTTTTGTTTGGAAGGCAGAACGTAAAGCAAAGACCGGAACAAAAACTCTCACCATCCTTGCCTCCGATGGCACAAGCGGAAACGGATACACGGCAAAACAAATCCATATCCTTTTGGGAAAACCCAAACTCCTTGCACATATCAGCGCGGATCACTTGGTGGGGAAGGTTCCCTTTACAGTCCGGTTCTCGGCTAAGAAATCCATCGCCCACAAATCAAAGGCAAACTACTTCTGGGAGGTCTTCAAGCCCGCAAAGAAGCGAAAGCACACCCCGCTTGCGAAACAATCAAAGGGACAAAAGCTCAGCTACACTTTTAAAAAGCCGGGGATTTACGAGGTCCATCTGACCATCGAACAGGGCAAGGACAAGGACGATGAGAGCATTCAGATTTTTGCGACAAAGGATGCATCATCCCATAAAAAAACAGCACTCCAAATCTATGGTAACGGGATCCTCCTCCAGACCGGAGACACAAGTCCCAACCTCTTTGATCATACCGGCTTTTCAGAGCCCAGTGTTCACAACTTTCTCCTTGTGAACACTGGAGAAAAAACCATCTACCTCGCTCGGAAAAAACGACTTCAGATCGAGGGAGAGAATGCAAGGGAGTTTCACATTGTGAAAAGGCCGCCCCTTCGAATTCCCCCCCACAGCTCAGAGCAATTTTCGATTCGCTTCCGCCCCAAGGGTGTAGGAACACATCAGGCCTGGATGGTCCTTCAAAGCAAAACAACCAAGTACCGCTTTCGTATTGGACAGAAGGATCATTAACTTTGGCATCCTAGGAAAGATCAGTCTTTGGAAACAATCGATCCAAAGGGTTCCGGCTGCGGCATTTCCAACAAAGAATGCGATCACCCAACAAGGTGAATCCATGGGATGCTGAAAAAAACCGAGCACGTTAGAATCGTAGGGTTCCCAACACCTTGGCAGTAAAATTCGAATCAGTCGGTAAAAAAGCATCTCTCCCCTCCGGACGGTCCCATCCAGTCGTCACCACAAAGAAGAACTCCTTTCCCGGCTTCATGATCCACCGCACACGGCTCTGAAAAGACAGGTTTCGACTCTCCGTGTCATACTGCAACAAGTTCCGCCAGGAGAGATCGGGGGAAAACTGACAATCAACCCTCGCACTGGCCTGTTCAGTCACGAAACTTGCCTCGGCTAGGTGAACGTTGTCCTCCTGAAAACTTCCCGAAATCTGCAGAAAAGAACTCAGTAAAAAGAGCGACTCCACACTCCAAGAAACCGAATGCCCATCATAAAATTCACCGATTCCAAGCTCTAAGTTCAAAGACAGTGGCCGCTTATCTGCGCTCTCAAATGTAAGAAAGTGACGCGTTACCGTGTAATCGCCTCTCGGTACAAAAACCCCATCAACAATTTCAAAGTCTTCGTCAATGCGCTCGAAAATACGGTGGATTTCAAACTCCAGAACATCTCCCGAAGCAAACTCTAATCCAAACCAGCGTAAAGGTACGGACCAGGTATCAGGCGACCCATCGGATTTTGTTGTGTATGTCGGAGCAAGGCGAAAGTTGATCTCCTTAACCGCCCCTTGGAATTGAGTTTGATAGCGGGCTTGATATCGATAAGTCCGCACCCCCCGCCTGCGAACAAAACCAAGTTCAGGATCGAAGTCTCTGCCAACTTCATGCACCCAAAAACGATGAGCCCAATCCCTCGTTCGAAAACTCGAGGAGAGCCCGAAAGCTTGCCCTTCCCCACCCTCACCGTCCAGGGTCGTCCCCATGGCATAGGCCCAGACCTTGAGCGTCCGTCCCGCACCGAACGAACGACTGTTCTCATAAGCAAGATCCAAACCATAGGTCGCAGCCCCGCCTGTCTCTTCAGAGCGACCTCCAGTATAAATCCCTCCAAGGGTAAGGCTGTCTCCAAGAGTCCGCTGTAACCGAATCACAGCCTGACCCCGTGAGGGTAAGCCCGAATGTTCCTTTGTAAGCGTTCCCAAGACACCCAGGCTCCAAGGCCCAAACTGCCCGCTCAGCTTGCCTCCTGCCTGAAGCGGAACTTCTTTTCCCTCTTTGTTGCGCCCGATCCTCCTTGAGAAAAAGGGAATGGTTTGTCTCCTCCGGTCCGGAGGCCCAAACTCAAAAAGCCCTGCGTCCTCTAAAAAAAAGTCCCGCTTCTCAGGGAAGAACAAGGGAAAACGGGTCAGGTTCACCCGCCTCAGATCCACTTCGGTCTCCGCAAAATCCGTATGGAACGTTCCAACAAGGTTCAAGGAAGGCGTCAAGCGATAACGCAGATCTCCTCCAATCCTCCCCAACGAAGTCCGTCGATCAGCTTCTCCCCTTTCCCTGCGTGAGGAAACTTTCACATAGGGGATTACATCCAATCCAAGCCCTTGGCTCAGGTCCCGAAAACCACAAAGGATTCCGCCCTCCGTCAATTGGAAAAACGGGAAACCCCGTTTGGGGTTCGCCCAACGGTCCCGCTCGTTGCTTTCCTTGCGAAGTCGCCGAAAATTAAATCCCCAAGTCACTCCATCCCCAAAGGAAAGACTTTTGAAGGGGATTCGGACCTCAGCCTGCCAGCCATGGGAGCTTCTCTTAACCCGCCCCTCCCAGATCCCATCCCAATTTTTATTGAAGGAGGAACCTTTATCCGAAAGAAGTGCATCCCCTTTGCTTCCTCCGGCCCCCAGTTGAAACCAATAGCCAAACCGGTGATCCCCAAAGGTATCAATCCAAAACTCCACCCGATCATCCGGATCAAGATTCGCATCTCTCGCCATCAACCTTCCTCTTACCACCGCAGGATCATCAAGACAGCGAATCCCAAGGTATAGCGCATTCTTGGATCTGAAAATTCGCACATCCGTTGGCCGGCTTGGCTTGCCCCCTTCTAGGGGTGAAACTTGCACGAGAGGTCCGATTGATGCCGCTTTTTTCCAGATGGATTCCTGGAAAAAACCATCAATCTCCATGTGGGAATCCTCCTGAAACAAGGGGATTTCCACTTGGTGGCTTACCAAAACAGGACCTGCCCCTTGGCAAATGAGGCCTTCCGGACACAGGATCCCCAAGAAAAGGACCCAAGGGAGCAGGGAAGCTCTGGACATGGGGATCAACGGTTCAAAGCAGCAGCATAATCCCAAGCAAGTTGACCCTTAAGAGAAGGGCCACCCCATTTTCTCAAAGACTCCAGGACAAAATGAAGAAGAACGTGGACTCCTTTTTTGGAGGGATGGAGTCGATCCCGGCTCATTAGCTCCTTGGGTTTGAGGAAGTGGCTTTTTCCTTTATCCTCCTTCCCGGTTCCACCAACAAGGATCCCTTTTTCCTTCATCCTATGAACATAAGAGCTCAGGTCGAAGAGCTTAACTCTGTCCCTCTTCTTAGCCCATTGAGCAATGCGTGCATTTATCTTTTTTAATGTGGAAAGTGAAGGAATCTGACCCTGGGCAAGCATCTTGGGATCAGCCCCGTGCATATCCGGAAGATTCCCGACAAGAATCTTTCCTTTAAACTGATCCATGAGAGCCAACCCTTTCTCCAAGCGCTTCATCCGAGCGCCTTCCTTCAACCAGCCATACCCAAACCAAAAAAGATAGTCGATCCCAATCAGAAGAGTTGGCTTGGCCCGAAGGGAACGTTGCATGAGAAGGGATCCGATCTTTAGGGGCTTCATGAAGAAAAGCGAATTGCTATAGCGAAGGATGGTAAAGCCTCTACCTTTTAGGGCTTTTTTGGCGAGGGTCGCAGGAGGGAGCCCATTGCCGAAACCATCACTGACACTCGCACCAATGAAGGCGATTCGCTTAAGGTCCGCTTTCTGGAGAAATCTCTGACGAAGAGTAGGGCGAGTGGTGGAAGGGAAAGACGGTTTGGGGGGATGAATGGTATTGGTAGGGGGAGCGGGCCTTGTTCGAGGTTTCGACTGGGAAAGGACCAAAGGTTGAAAGGAAAGAAAAACCCCAAGGAGAAAAAGGGGGAACCGAGGGAGCTTATGTGCGCACATGAGGGGATCATAGCCCCCATTATTCATGAGATCGAGTCGGGGCATGGAACTCGAGG
>JALSSW010000151.1 GCA_026984035.1 Planctomycetota bacterium | reverse complement strand
CGGGAAAAGACTCCTGAACTCGGAGTACTCATCCGGGATGTTGTGTTTTCGAGAAGGTTCTCGCTCGGCTTTGGGTCCCTATACGACAAGATTGATCCTTTCCGGCCTTTGCCCTCGAGAGTCAAACCGCCAAAGGAAGGCCGCATTTCCCAAATAAATACGGGAAATTCAGCTCACCGACTTTGAAAAAACCTGTCGAGGGAGGCTGAAAACCCGTTTTTAACTAGCACTCTCGCTAGCATGATTCATGCAAGTTAAGGAGAAAGGTAGCACAGCAGCTTCATCTTCTCAAGAAACCCTTGAATGAAGAACTGCCGAGCTACCCTTTCCTCCTGCAATCGGAGAAATTAATTCCCGCCTTTACCTTTGCTTTTTGATCCTCCAAAGATGCGTCGGTATTCAGACTCCATGGCTTTTTTCCGGTTGGAGAGAATTCGGCGGATACTCGCCTCAGTTTCTTCGGGTGTTTTCACAATCTCAGGAGTGATGAAAACAATCAAACTTTGTTTTTCATTCGTGGTCTTTTCCGACTTGAATGCCCAACCCAAGACCGGGATGTCGCCCAAAAAAGGAACCTGGGTTACAGTCTTGGTGTTGGAATCGGTTGTAAGGCCACCAATGACGGCTGTTTGTCCACTGATGAGCAGCATCTTGGTGTGAATCGTGCTGGAAGAGACTCTGGGGAGGGCAATCGAACCCGAACCGGCATTCCCCCCGGCCCCAACAGTGAAGACATCAAAGCCAACAGGGGCAAGGGGAGGACCTCCGGACCCACTGAGGCTCTCGGCTTCAGGGATCACTTCCAGCTCCACCTTGTCTTCGCCGGGAATAATATGGGGAACGATCAAAAGTTGGAAACCTGTCTGGACCGGAGAACCCGAGGCTTCCTCGACGACCAACTGAAGGCCGCCCGCCTGCCCCTGTTCGGCGCTAGCCTGCGCATAGCGGACGGTGTCCCCAACAAAGATCGTCCCGGGTTGATGATCCAAGACAATCAACTTGGGAGCCTGGACGATCTCCGAAGTCTTATCCTGCTTCAACAAAGTCAGGACCGCTTGGACACCCGTAAAGTTCAGGGCACCAAAGATCGTATCCGGGACGGTGGTGGTACCGCTCGCATTCAGAGATGAATCGGTAAAGGGTCCCCTGCCGCTGTCATTGGCAATCAAACTGTCTTCGAAGCCGCCACCACCCAGGTTAAAGGGAAGGCGCGTCGGGATTTGCCCCAAACCGACCGAAGCCTGCCAACCGGTGTCTCCGATATTGATTCCGTAATCCAGGACATCGGTATTTTTTGTCGTCACAAACTTCACATCGACAAAGACTTGCTTGGGCTCAACATCCACCTCTGCAATCAAGCGCCCGATCTCATCCAAAACAGGCTTGGTATCTTTGATAAACAGAACATTTTGTCCCTCAATGTATTCGATGCTTCCCGAGGGGGAGAGCATTCGGTTCAAAGCCTGCAAGAGAGTAAAGTTCGTACCTTGCTGGTTTGCTGCGGGAAGAGGGAATTTCCCAGCGACGTACTGAGATTTGATCTTTGGAACGAAATATCCCTTGGGTCGAATGTACCTGAGTTGAAAGCTTTTGAGGACGAGCTGATTCACCAAGGTCGATGGTGAAACAACCCGCAAGATATTCCTGTCTTCCTCGACGACGGTGTATCCCAAGGTCTTCGCAATTTGATTCAAGGCGTCCTTCCATGGGACATCCCTTAGCCTCAGGGTGATGTTTCCTTGGACCTCGGGGGCGGTAATAATATTCGCCCCGGAGATCCGAGCAATCGCATCGATAACCTTTGTAATCGGCGCGTTATCGAAAGCAAAGCGCACACGTGGCGGTTTCTCGATCTTGAGGACGTTCGGCCCCATCTGCACAACAACGCATTTGGCTTGCTCAGCAGCGAGGTTAAGGGCCGTCCGCCAATGTACATTTTTCAACTTCAACGTAACCCGAGTGTCGATCCCGCGATCAATCACAATATTGATCCCGGCCCGCCCGCGAAGGAACTCCACGACATCCTTCAAGGGACGATCACGAAGATCTAGATCACGAACGATCGCCTTGCGATCACCAATATTCTGGCGATCTCGGCCTTGCTGCACAAAGGAAGCGCTGGCAGCCGAGACGAGGAGAGTCCCCGCCAATAGGGAAGCAACAAGAGGGAGTTTTAATTTCATAGAAGACATTCCGATCCACCTTCCACAAGGGATTGGGTTCTCTGTTCTGGAACGCGTTCTCACAAAGGGGGGGAGAACACGTATTCTTTCAACTCTTCGGCAAGGGCTCAGCTGGACTTAACGAAAAGTCTCAAATCGAGGCAGAACCCTAAAAAAAGAGCCGGAGAGTGCCCTCTCCAGCTCTTCTTCGCGCCACGACCAAACTTGATTTCAAAAAGAAATCTGGTTAACGAACGCGCTTTCGGATGGCGACCCCTTTGAAAAGGAACTCACACCATTCCTCTCCCACCTTTTTTAAGAAGAGGTCCGCATCAATAGGATCCCCTTCTTGAAAAGTCTTTCCATTAATAATCGCAGTGGACAAACCCTTCCCAAGAACAATGGTGCCCGTAATGTCTAACTTGAGCCTGGAAAATTCCTGCCCGACTCGAGCTTTTTTGTAGAGGGTGCGGATTCGTTCAGCGACACCCTTCCTGGGATCCTTCCTTGGGAACACTAGGTGCTGTTCCACTTCGGAGAACTTATCGACTGCATCATCCAAGCGACCATCAATCAAAGCATCTTCCAAATAGCGCCTAATCGTGTTCAACTCATCCATCCGAAGACCAGAAGTTTTCTCCTCCCCCTTCTTCTCCATCGCTTCGATCGTGTCCCGCACTTCTCTCTGGAAGCGATAGCTGATGGATTGATCCGTGAGAAGTTCCTTCTCCTGAATCTCCAGAATCTTCTCTTTGACCTTAGCCAAAAGCTTGGAGGCTTTTCGGGAAAACTCGAATCGTTCAAGGACGACCTTGGTTTCTCGAGCCCTCTTTTTCAAATCTCGAATTTGGGCTACCTGAGCCAAAAGACCTTTCAAAATCTCTTCTTGCTCTTTTCGAGGAAGCCTTCCGACTGCTCCCTCCCCATCCACTCCAAGAACATCGGGGCGAGGATCCACAAAGATATCCCGCCGCGAACGTTTCCCTTTGAAAACGTATTCATCAATGTTGATGCTTGCTCGTTCTTTAAAAATCTTTTCCCGCAACCGAGCTTTCTTCCTTGCATAGTCAGGGATGGGTACGGGTTTTTTGCCGGCTTTCTTATTATAGACAAAGGTTTCAATCGTCATTGAATACTGATGATTGATGTCTCCAAGGACCCCTTTCCCTCTCTTCCCGGCGGTCAATCTGAAGTTCGTCACTCGGACAAACCTCTTATAAGACTCAAAGGCATTCATAAATTTCATGAACTGCCAAAGAGTCCCCGTGAAGTTCATCTTGTATGTGTATTTTGAGAATGCCCCCTTGGATTTCCCGCCCTTACCGGGAGTCATGGTCTTGAGGGCAACTCCCGACGACTTTGCAAAAGAAGTCACCGTTCGGGCCAAGTCGTTGAGTTCAGCAGCTTCAGGGAGGATTTTTACATATTCGCGAAGATTCTCACGAAGAACAATCACTGCCTCTTCATCCTTTGGGATGCGAGCTTTTTTCGCTGAAGCCTTTTTGATCTTTGTCTCAAGGTTCTCAATCAACCCTTTTTCGTCATCGATCTTCCCTCTGGTCCAATAGACACCACCAAAGGCGAGGCCCGAAAGCACAACGCCGGATAGGGCGAAGATCAGAATCAGCTTATTTTCGCTGAGATTTACCATTCGAGTCTCTCCTCCCTACTTCTTCTTTTGGTTTTTTGCCCAAAGAGAAGATGGTTTCATCCTTAGGTCCAGCTTGAAGCTGATGGCAGCTTGAGGCTCTTTCTTTTCGGTCATGACGACTCGACCGCCAGGAGCATTGACCGACAAGAAATCCTTAAAGAACTCTTTGTCATTTTTTAGATCGTCAAGATAGTTCGCTTGTCGAGAGAACTGGCCCGTTGCCACCTTGGCTGCCAAGGTCATTGTAGGACCTCTCCTTCCCGATCCTGTATTAGCGGACAGATTGCTGAACCAGACCCAATGTCTTTCCGTATTCCCTTCGTTAAAGGTAATATCGATAAACTGGTCCAATGTCTTCGTCCAAAGGAGGCGTGAATTGGCGATCTTCTGGATCGTTTTCGAACGCTTTTCATATTCCTTGCGTTCGGACACCAAAGCATCATCTCTCTTGGCCCAAACCTCCAAATTCTTCAGCTTCTCTTCTTTGGAAACCCGCTTTGCCTCAATGACCTTAAATTCATTGAGGTAGACATGCCCAAAGTAGACAAAGGAGGCACAGACAACGATCAGGGATAGAAGCAAGGAGCCAAAGACCTTGAACGAGGTCCTCTCCTTTTTTCGATATTCTTGGGGCAGCAGATTGATCTTGATCATTTGTCGTTTTCCTCAGACGGCCCGTGCCGCGAGTCCCACAGAGACAGCCAGTTGCAAAGCAGACTGGTTCAAGGTTTCGATGTCCACGTTCTCGGAACGGATCTTTAAGCCCTCGATGGGATTCCAGATTCTTGTTTTTTTCTCGAAAAGAGTGTCAAACTCTTCTTCCAGACCCGGAAACATCGATCCACCTCCAGAAAGGTAGACTTGATCAACCGCGCCATCGTATTGATTCTCAAAGAAATCAAAGGAGAGGTTGATCTCATTTCCAAGATCCTCGATCAGAGAAAGCACTGCCTCCCGAATCTCCTCTGCTTGGTCTTTTGGATCCCGCTTTAGGGTTTCGGCTTCGTAGAGATCCACTCCCATCCGACGCATGATGGCATTGGTAAAGTCATCCCCTCCGATATAGATCTCTCGGGCGAACAAGCTGACATCGTTCCTCAAAATATTGATGCTTGTTTTGCTTGCGCCGATATCCACCAAGCCCAAGATCCGCCCCTCATCCACCAAGCCTGGAGCGAGCATCTCATTTAGTTCAAAGGCATTTCCAACCGCAAAAGCATCCACATCTATTGCAAGGGGATGAACTCCCAGGTCCACAAGCATCTGCGCTTGATCCTCGACGAGGCTTTTCTTCACCCCAACAAGGAGAACCTTCATCTCCGTTGACTCTTCGCCTTCGCTTGGAGGAAGGTCCATCAACTTTTGACACTGAAGCTCAACTTCATCCAGGTCGAAGTGAATATATTTATCCGCTTCGAACCGGATGGCGTCCTGTAAATTGGCATCGGACATCTGCACCATATTGATGTAGCGGACGATGACCGACTTACCGCTTACGGCAGTAACAACCTTTTTGCTTTTAAATCGGCATTGATCAAAAAGCTGACGGATCGCGTCAGGTCGAGCCGCTTCATTTTGGACTTCAATCTGCCCATATCCGGTTATGATGTAATCGTATTTATCTCGGGTAATCTCGACCGCCTTGATACAAGAACTCCCGAGATCCAGTCCGATAACGCTTTTTCGGCCTTTTAGCATTTGCCCCCCAATGAGGATCAGCCGCCCCGATCGCTGAATTGGAATCGGGACCCAGGAAAACATTTCGGCCCGCCAGCAAAGAGATCTTTAACCCGTTTTATTCAGGAAGTCGGGGGATCCGCATGGATCGTGGTCTCATTCCATCTCATGGGAGGAAAGGGGAAGGAAAAGAGAGGTAAAACCCGGGTTATTCCTCGCCGAATCCTTTCCGAATCAATCCACCAATGGCCTCGGCCGCCTCCTCCGCTTGGTCACCCTCTGCCAGAATCACCAACAAGGTCCCCTTTTCAGCTGCCAGCATCATCAAAGACATGATGGATTTTGCATCCACAACCAAATCCCCATTGGCGACGGTAATTTTGCAGGGGAACCGGTTTGCTTCGAGAACGATCTGGTGTGCAGGCCGAGCATGGAGTCCCTGACTGTTGACAACCTGCACTCGAACCTCAGCCACCTTGGAGGATGGGGTATCCTGGCCTGGATGCTCGGAATTGTTCTGGCTGTTTTCCACGATCAAACGTCAAGTCATAAAGGTGAGAAAAAAACTACGACTCACCAAAGGAGTCGTTCAAGCTCCACTCATTTCCTTGAACAACTCGAGGATTTCCTTCTGGTTTTTGCAAACTTTCGCAAAATTGCGGAAGTCGGGATTGCGTGAGATACTTGCAATCCATCGCATCAGGGCAAGATGCTCCTCGGGAGCATCCACAGGACCCGTCACAAGAAAAATCATGTGGACAGGTTCCCCATCTCCCGCCCCAAACTCAATCCCTTCTCGGGAGAGGGCAAAGACAACATGAGATTTTTCAATCCCAGGTACTTTGACATGGGGGACTGAAACTCCGTGTCCAATCGCCCCGGTCGCCCCCACCTCGACCTTTTCCTTTATTTTTGCTCGGATCGACTCGAGGACCTCTTTGTTTATGCTTCCAGCCTTTGCCAAAACTGCCAGGGTTTCATCCATGGCTCCTTGAACATCGTTGGATTTTAAATTCGCCAACACATTTTGCTTCGAAAAACAACGCCAATGATCCATGAGAGGCAATCCCTAGTTCCGAAAAGGACAGTTCCTAAAAGGCCCGCAGACCTAGAATTTCAGGGAAAGAAGCATAGGCCCCTCTTTGAAAAGAAAAAGAGGGCAAATGCAAAGAACTTCCATCGATTTCTCATCTCCCAAGCGCAAGAAGATTTTATGAAAAAAATACCTGGACCCGGTTTCTTCACGAGATCGCTGCATGGGAAGGCCTTTTCCTGACAGGACTCCCCGTGAACAAGCCCTAAGAAGGGAGCTTGGTCCTGAAGGTCCATTCCAAGAGACAATCAACCCCTTTGGATCCAAGATGCGGGGAAACATCTATGGGCTTCGAAAAACCCAAGCCTTGAGCCAAAAGCATTCTTTAGCTTGCGCAAGCTCATGAATAAAAACGGCTTACTCTTCGTCGATGGTCTCTGGCCCTTCCTCTGAGGGATGGATGCCTTCTTTCAGAGGAGAGCCTTGGCGGTTGCGATCTATCAGCTTCTCTTTTTCTTTCCGAACCTGACGTTCGATCTTTTCGGAGACAAGGTCGATGGCAGCTCTCAGGTCACTGTGTTCCTCCTCGGCTACCAGCACAGCTCCCGTATCCAAATGGGCGACTACCCGTGCAGTCCCATGGGGCCGTCCATGAAGCTCCCGGCTTCCGAGAAAAACATGCACACCCCCCACACGATTAAAGATCTTGCCAATTTTGGAGACCTTCTTGGTTGCATATTCTTTGGCTTGGTCCGGGACAATCCCTTCGGTCGTCTTGATTTCGATGTCCAAGGTCACTCCTCCATCTAATTGAGAATCGCGAGACACCAGGGCAAACGCTTGCAACCTGGGTGTTGTTCCAGCAATGCACTTATACCTTTCGACCAGATCTGTTGAAACCTACAAAGCCTTGTGATTTCGTCGCAGTAAACGGCTAGGAGGATATTGGTCCCCATAGTCCACTCTTACAAGAAATAATCCTTGAGGAGGAAGAGTAGGCCCTGCCTGCTTTCGATCCCTGGATTCTAAAATATCCCTGATCTTATCCGGGTGGGTTTTACCTCTCCCGACTTCCACAAGAGTCCCCGCCAAGGTACGCACCTGGTTATAGAGAAACCCATCCCCGGAAACATAGAGATCAATCCCAAAACGAGTCCGAAACAGATGCAGACCTCGAATCGTGCGAACGGTGGAGCGGACCCTGGGAATCCCTGGATGGGTCGCAAAGGCTGCGAAATCCCGCTTGCCAATGATATGGCTCGCCGCCCTCCGCATTGCAGAAAGGTCCAAAGCCCTTCGTTCCCAATGGAAAAACCTCCGGAGAGGGGGAAGAAGGACTTCTTGGGCAGCGATGCGATAGAGATAGAGCTTTCCCCTCGCAGAAAAGCGAGCATGAAAGTCCTTGGGCATTTCTTCGGCAAAGAGAACCCGAATGGAGGGGGGCAGGGCAGTGTTTAATGCAAAATGGAGGCGATCTGTAGGAGGACCCTTCTCGAGGACCACATGGGCTGCCTGGGCTAGGGCATGCACACCTGCGTCTGTTCGACCTGCTCCATGGACACATGTCCGACCTGCCCCCACATACTCCAAAGCTCGCTCA
Source organism: Planctomycetota bacterium (assembly GCA_026984035.1). Taxonomy (GTDB): domain Bacteria; phylum Planctomycetota; class UBA1135; order UBA1135; genus HyVt-539. The sequence continues at coordinate 33,589 of JALSSW010000151.1, read as the reverse complement.
AGCCACTCCTGAACCGTCTCACGACCCAACTGGCGCTGCCAGCCCCCCAACCCGGTTCCATCGTAGGACACCCAAAGTCTGCATTTTCGAGATGTGGATTCCACTCCCGGATGTAAGCCGGTCCTGCCCCAGGCTTCAATAGCAGCACAGAAGTTTTCAACTTTTTATCGCCCATCGAGTCCTGGAAAGGGCCTCTTCTTCAGAAAGAAGCCATAGAAAACCTATAAGCAGGCTAATGCTGCTTTCGACGCCACCTGGAGGGGATGTTACATTCACTCCGATATTTAGCGACGGTCCTCCGGGCAATATGAATCCCTTCTTTTTCGAGTGCCTCGGCCACGGCCTCATCGGACAGGGGATTCTTGGGGTTTTCAGCAGCAATGATCTTCTTCACTTTCTCCTGGATCGAAATCCGAGCCTCCCCCCCTCGATCACCTCCCCCGATGGTGCGTCCGCCGTCAAAGAGGTCTCTTAAAGCAAAGAGGCCCCAGTCTGTTTCCACATATTTATTTGCAATCGCTCGGGAAACCGTCGAAAGATGGATCCCGACAGCTTCGGCCACTTCTTGCATTTTCATGGGCCTGAGGAAGGCTTTGCCTTTTTCCAAGAAGGGAAGCTGCCGATCCAAGGCGGCCCGCACCACCCGGCCAAGCGTTTCTTTTCGCTGTTCTACTGCTCGGATGAGATCTCTTGCGCTTTGAATGCGAGTCCTTAGGAATTTTCTTGTGCGACCATCGGTTGAAGGGTCTTTGGCCAACTTTTCATATTCCGATCGGAGCCGAAGGGGTGGGATTCGTGCGTCATCCAAATAGTATTGCCACTCTCCATCCTCCCAACGAACACAAACTTCGGGGACAATTGGGGGTGCATCCCCACTTAAAAAAGCCCGTCCGGGAGAAGGGTCCAAGCCTCTGAACTTTTCAATGAGATGCTGCAAACCTTCCAAGGAAAGCCCCAGCCTCCCTGCCACCTTAGGATGGCGGTTTTTGGCCAGCTCTTCGAGCTCTTCTTCCAGCAGGCGATACAAAAGAGGTCCCTCTTCCCAGCTCGGATCAATTTGGGCCATCATGGCCTCAATCGGACCGGGCCACCCGATACCTACAGGATCCAAAGAATGCAGGATATCCAAAGCCTCTTGGAAGGGGGCATCGGGACCCAGAACGCGGCAAACCTCTTCCTCATCCATTCGGAGGTGGCCGTTGAGATCCAAGCTGCCGATCAAAAAGGTCAAAGTCTCCAAGGTTCGAGGGCTTAAATCCAAGAGCCCCACCTGTTTCATCAGGTGCTCCTGTAGGGTTTCGGGCCTTGTCGCGATCATCCCAAAAAGATCCGGTCGATCTTCGTTAGAACCTGCAGGTTGAGCCTCCGAGGTGAATTCCTCCGGCTCCTTTTCAATTTTGGCCTCCTCAACTTCCAGAACGGGGTTTTCCTCGAGTTCCTTTTCGATGCGAGCAACAAGGGCTTGGGTGGAAAGCTGCAGGATCTCGATTGCCTGCAGCATTTTCGGCAGCATAAGTTGCCGCTGTTCTTGAGTTTGTCCGAGTCGAATACCGAAGCTCATGCCCTAGCCTTTGATGAACTGCCAATGTCCATGACATCGGCAGATTCACTGAAAGGCTGTAGGGGCGGAGAGGATGCACCTAGGTTTCTGGGGAATAAAGGGCGACCAGGCTCAGGACTGGAACTTGCGACGGCCTTGGAAGGCATCGCTCAAGATTGGTTGCTGGACTTGGAGGATAGATGCCCCTGCGGGAATTCCCCGCGCCAGACGAGTGACCAGAACCCCTGTTTTTTTCAAGGCGGAGAAACAAAGATCCGCGGTTGCTTCACCCTCAAGATCCGGATTCATGGCAAGGCAACATTCTTGGAAGTCCCCCTCCTTCACCCTGCGCACGAGTCCTTGAAGAGATAGATCCTTTTCTGAGATCCCTTCGAGCGGAGACACACGCCCCTGGAGAACATGGTAGAGCCCTCTAAACCCGGACTCCTCAAAGGCTGCAACTTCTCTTGGCCCCTCGACCACAAGAACGAGAGTCCGATCCCGGGTCGTATCCCGGCAAATGCTGCATGGATCCTCCTGGTCTAAGTTGAAGCAGACCGAACAAATCCGGACATCCCTCCTCGCCTCCTGGATTGCAGAGGCAAGGTCCAAAGCCTCGGCCTCAGGAACCTGCATCAGATGATAGGCAAGTCGCTCGGAAGTAACCTTTCCAACTCCAGGGAGCCGGCTTAAGGCCTTACACAGCCGGTCCAGCGCTTTGGGGCGGGGGTGGGAGGGCATGGATCAGAAATTCATCCCAGGTAGATTGAGTCCCCCGGTAGCCTTCTGCATTTCCTTTGCCTCGAGTTCCTTTGCCTTCTCAACAGCATTTTTAAAAGCCGCAGCCACCAGCTCCTCAAGGGTCTCAATATCCTCAGGATCAACAACCTCTGCCGAAATTTTTACTCCCATGATCTCCCCTTGACCATTGACATAAGCCTTGACGACACCCCCACCAGCACTGCCCTCTTCGATCCGTTCTTTTAGATCCTTTTGCACCTCTTGGATCCGCTCTTGCATCATCCGAGCCTGTTTCAACAAGTTCATATCACCAGCCATCAGCCTGTCTCCTTTTGTTTTTTCGAATATCCAGTCAACAACCGGCCACCATGGTCCGGTTCTCGCTCATAGAATCAAGCCCCGGGGTTTTCCATCTTTCGATCCACGAGGTTCGCTCCAAAGGTCCTTTTGATCTCCCGCCCCAATTCGGGAAGGTCCTCGTCTGCGGGGGGAAGCCCCTTAGAAGGCCCGGAAGGAGGAGAGGAAGGCGGTTGCACTGCCTCGGTCCCGTCCATGAGAACAAAACGAACATGAACGTCTCGCTGCATCACCGTTTTTAGGGATGAGGCCAGAAGCGCAGCAGAGTCAGGCCTTTGCAACAACTGCCGATCGATTCGGCCTGTAGGCACCAACTCGACCCGGAGCGTGTTCTGGTCTTCCCAGATGGGTTTCCCCCGTACCAAAATGGTCCCCAAGAGACGCTTTTTCCCGCCCACAATCTCAAGGGCAGCCATCCAGGGATCCGAACTTGTGGGGGGAGATGGAGAACTCGATCCTGCAGTTTTATTCTGGGGATGGGGAGGCTTTGCCTGGGTCCGTGAAGGCTCCGCGTGGGTCGAAGCAGGCTTCGAAGAACTCGCTGGATTGGAAGGAGAGGGTGGCTGCAGGCTTGAAGGCGAGTGGGCGGTAGGAGCTTTTTCGAGCACTTCCTGCAAAGTCCTTGTCTCACTCAATCTCGCCAGACGAGTCAGGGTCAGCTCCAAAAGAACCCGGCGATCATCGAAGCGTCGCATCCGGTCCCTCGCCAGGATCAAGCATTGCATCATGCCGTCCAAATGGGCTAGGGTCGTCTCCTGAGCCAAAGCGACAAGCCGCTCCCGCCATTCTCCCTCCGCTTCAATCAGCAAGGTATCCTTACCGTCAGCGACAAGACAAAAGAGAAAACGGCACACCGCCAGGATCTCTCCCAAGCATTCTCGCTCCTCCGCGCCGATTTCGGAGGCCTCCCTGGCATATCGCAGTGCTGCCCCCACATCCCCCCGCAGGCAGTCTCCTACAAGCCGCAAAGCCCGCTGCAGTCCAAGGCGTCCTTCAAACTTCCGGAACCCTTCGAGATCCAAGCCCTCAGCCAAAGGCAGGATCCGCTCCAATGCTGTCTCAGCGTCCCGAAGCCCCCCCATGCAGGAGGCTGCGATCTCCCCCAAGACCTGTGGATCTATGCTTTTCCCCTCCCTTGCACAGATTTGGGCAAGCCGTTCTTGGATCGCAGTCTCACCAATCCGCCGAAAGGGGAGCACAGAACACCGGGAGCGCACGGTATCCGGGACCTTGTGTAACTCGGTGGTCGCCAAAATAAAAACGACATGCTCGGGAGGTTCTTCGAGGATTTTCAAAAGAGCGTTAAAAGCCGCTTTGGAAAACATATGGACTTCGTCCAAGATGAAGACCCGCTTTTTCCCCTTGATCGGCATGAAACCGGCTTGTTCCCTCAAGGCCCGGACGTCCTCGACACTGTTGTTGGAGGCTGCGTCCAACTCAAGGATGTCCATGCCCCCCCCATCCAGAGAATCCATACATGAGGGGCATTTGCCGCAGGGATCCACTCCCTGAAGGTCCGCACAGGTGACCACTCGGGCCAGGATCCGGGCGGAAGTGGTCTTCCCTACCCCCCGACTTCCGCAAAAAAGAAATGCATGGGGAAGCCTCCCTTGGCGAATAAAGCCCTCGAGGGTTTGGATCACCTGGGGCTGCCCAACAACCTCCCCGAAAACCCGAGGCCGGAAACGCCTCGCAAGCGCTTGATAATTCGAAGCAGAAGGAAGTTTGTCCTCTCCCTTACCTTCCTCTGGACCAAGAGGCTCTTCGCTCATCGGGCTCGCCTTGAAAGGGGGAAAACCGGAGGCCTGGAATGACGGCCAGGAATCCCGAGACATGGAACCGCATGCTTATGGCTGCTCCGTTCCCGGCCTGACCAGGTTCGCACCGTCCCATTGCTCAGGGCCCGACCGTCAATCCAGACCTCCGATAGATTTGGCGGAGAGAGGGGGATTCGAACCCCCGGTGGGGTTACCCCCACACACGCTTTCCAAGCGCGCCCCTTAAGCCACTCGGACATCTCTCCATAAATCCATGAACCAGGCAACAAGCGAAGTAGAACCTCGAATGACGCCTCTAAAAATAATTACCGGCCAAAGAGCCTAGCCCACCGGGAAGTCTTTTTCCACGGCTTGCCTGACACGGCCGGGTGTTTCCCCACCCGAAGAGGGCAAAGGATGGTGGCGGAGAGGGGGGGATTCGAACCCCCGGAAGGGATGACCCTTCACCGGATTTCGAATCCGGCCCGTTCGGCCGCTCCGGCACCTCTCCCAAGACCATCGGGGCGAGGGATTCTGGAGGCACTCCCAGTCAAAGTAAAGAAAAAGGAAAAAGGGATTGCTGATTCAACGATCTTTTTTGCCTTTTTTGCGCTTTTCCCCAAAAAAGGCTTTGAGCAGTCCAGCACTCTCCTCCCCCAGGACTCCTGCATGCCTTTGGCAGCGGTGGTTGAGTCGCTTGTCGGTCGGGAGGTCCGCAAGCGACCCACAGGCGCCGAATTTGGGGTCGAAGGCCCCAAACACAATCCGCGCCACCCGAGCGTGGAGGAGGGCGCCCGCACACATGAAGCAAGGCTCAAGAGTTGCATAGACTTCGGCCCCCACGAGGCGGCCTTCCCCCAAGGAGGAGCAAGCTGTCGTGATCGCGAGAAGCTCCGCATGGGCCGTGGGATCCTTCAATTCTTCGCAACGGTTACTCTCGCGAGCCAGAATACGGTTTTCGAGCACAACAACCGCTCCCACCGGGACTTCACCTCGAAGACCGGCTTCAGCAGCTTCTCGCAGAGCAATTTCCATAAAATGGAGGTCGCGTTGCCAGGGGTCATCGGGTACGTCAAGAGATGGAAAAACCATTTTGGCATCCTAGCCAACATTCATGGGGATATTTATGGAAACCCGTTCTTTTCTTCGTCCTTCAGACCTCAATGATTCCGAAATCCTCGATCTCCTTGAGCTCACTGATCGCATCCGTGATCGGAAACCCCGCAATCTTCTCCAGGGAAAAACTCTGGGAATGATCTTCGAATCCAAGAGTTTACGAACCCGAGTCAGTTTCGCTGTGGCCATGATCCAATTGGGCGGTTCCGCCTTGACTCTCTCCGCCCCCGACGACCTGTATCCCTTTTCAAACGAGGACGAAGGTGGCAGCCCTTTCGCCGGGCACCAGGTTGAGGACATTCGCGATGCAGCCCGGACTCTCTCTAAATACTTGGACGCGGTGGGAATTCGGTTTTCCAAACGCGGGGAAAGCTGGGAGAAGGACCGCCAAGACATAGACCTCAATACCTTCGCTGAGAATTCCGAGATCCCCGTCATTAACCTGCAATCCAAGGTGCACCACCCTTGCCAAGCCCTTGCGGATATCTATACCATGCGCCAAAAGGTTCGCTCACTCAAAGGACGACGCCTCGCAATCACCTGGGTCCAGAGTCCCAGCTCCCAGAGCCCCGGGATTCCCCACTCCCTCCTCGGATTGGCCTGTCGCATGGGAATGGATGTCATCCTTGCGCACCCCAAAGGGTTTGAGCTCGATGCCGAAATCCTCTCCCAAGCTTCCGAAAACGCCAGCCAAAGTGGTGGCTCCCTCCAGACAGCGCATGATTTGCAGGGAAGCCTCCGGGGTTGTGATTTTCTGTATGCCCGCTCATGGGCTTCCCTGGCACATTACAGTGACCCCGACCGCGAAGCCCTCCTCAAGCGCTCCCTGGACTCCTGGAATCTCAGCGAGGATCTTTATCATCAAGCGGGACAACCCTGGTTTCTTCAACCCCTCCCCGTCCACCGCGGCGTCTCCGTCGCCACCGAAGTCCTCGATGCTCCCCGCTCCCTCGCCTACCTCCAAGCCGAAAACAAACTCCACGTTCAAAAGGCCCTCCTCGTCCACCTCCTCTCCGGGACCCGCCGCTAAGCTTCTTCAGACAAAGAAAGGTGAAGAAGAAAGGCCCGAAAGGATCCATTCTCATCCGGACATGGTGCGACCTTCCTCAAAGCCAACCCATCTCCCGATACCAATCCCAGGTTTGGGCGAAACCCTCCAAATGTTTTTTTTTCGCCCGAAATCCTAGGAACTTCTCCGCAGCCTCCGGAGCTCCAACCCAAGACCCCGCAGCCAGCTCACGATACTTGTCTCTTCCAAACAAAGGTGCCCGCCCCCGCAGCCTTCCCCAGCTTTCCGCTCCCCACGCGACACCCGCGGCCAAAACCAGCGGGAGCCGAAACACCCGAACCTTTTTACGCCCAGCTTGCCCGATCAACTGGAGCCATTCCACATCCCCAACCGGATCCGGAAACGCGATCGGAACAATCCTTCCTTCCTTTGGTCCGTTCAAGGCAAGCAGGATCGCCTCCACCAGATCCTCCACATGGACAAGGGAAAAACGTGAAGGGGGGCCGGCCACAAAGCCCAAACCCTGATTCACCTGCTTGAAAAGGGCAAGAACGTCGGTGTCCCAAGGTCCATAGACCGCGCAGGGCCTAAGGATGGTGCATGGGAGACCGCTTTCCAAAACGGCCCTTTCCGAAAGCATTTTACTGCGTCCATAGAGGGAACAGGGTTTTGCGGAGATCGGTGAGTGGGCACTTAAGCTCCCATCCCATGAGGGCCCAGCAGCGGCGAGTGAAGAAAGATGGATAAAGGGAATCCTGGGGTCCAACTGTCGAATCCGGGCGGCGAGGCGCCGTGTCCCTTCAACATTGATGGCCTCAAACTGCTTCCATTTCAGGGCTCGAACAAGCCCACCAAGGTGCACAACCGCCCGAATTTCCTCCAAATTCCATTCCTCAGGGCAAGAAAGATCTCCTTTTAGAAGCGAGTTTTTAGGCAGTCCACGGGCTTCGGCCTTGACGGGAGAACGAACCAGGGCCAAAAAGGGCATCTTTTCGACCATAAATCGGTGGCAGAGGTTAGTTCCGACGAACCCAGTTGCCCCGGTGACCAAGATTTTTCCCCTATCCTGGGATGTTGGATCCTGGGTTTCCTTGTTTGTTTGAGGACTTGTTGGCATTGATTCGTTGGCCTGAGAAGAAAAAAACACGGGAGAAGGCGAGCCCAATTCACCCCCACCAAGGTACACTGGGGGGTGTCTGGGGTTCCAAGCTCAGGACTTCTTTCGCTTGGAACAAGCTGGATGAGGACTCAGTTACACAGAGTTCTGCCGCTTGGAACCTTCATCCCTTTGGTCCCCTTTTTCATGGGACCGCTAGATCCAAACAGGTTAGCGCTATTACATTTCCGATTCCTTGCTTTCCTAATTCTCCCGCAATTGAGCTAAGCTCTTTCCAGTTCTTCCTCAAGAGCCCCTCACGTAGAATACGCTCGCGTGGGACCTCTCCCGAGTCCTTTTCCTGGCTAGGTGGGAGAACTCCCTGGATGACTTATTGCCTTTCTGCCCCATCCGAAGAAAAACACAATGGCTAACAAGCCCGATATGGACCTGTTCGATAAATGCTCTTCCTTCCATCGGTCTGAAGAGCTCAAGAAGATGGGGATCTATCCGTACTTCCACCCCATCGGCGAGAGCGAGGGGACCGAAGTCCAGATAGATGGAAAACGCTTCCTCATGGTCGGGAGCAATAATTATCTAGGCTTGACTCATGACCCAAGGGTGCAGCAAGCAGCAATTGAAGCCATCCACAAACTTGGATCAGGCTGCACGGGATCCCGTTTTCTCAATGGGACTTTGGAGCTCCATGAAGAATTGGAGAGAAGGCTTGCAAGCTTTTTGGGAAAAGACGCAGCTCTCGTCTTTACAACCGGATTCCAGACGAACCTTGGGGTGATCTCCAGTTTAGCGGGGCGCCAAGACACGATCTTCACCGACAGAGAGAACCACGCATCCATCATGGACGGCTGTCGATTGGGTTTTGGAGAGATCAAAAAGTTCCGCCATAACGACATGGACGAGCTCCGAAAGGTCTTGGAAGCCAACCAGGCGGGCCGGCGAGGAGGACAGCTCATCGTTGTAGATGGTGTCTTTTCCATGCTTGGGGATCTTGCCAATCTCCCGAAGATCACGGAGCTTGCTGCAGAATTCGGTGCAAGGATCCTCGTGGATGATGCCCATTCAATTGGAATCTTGGGAAAATCGGGTCGGGGAACGGCAGAACATTTCAATGTCGAAGACAAGGTGGACCTGATCCTTGGGACCTTCTCCAAGAGCTTTGGGTCGATTGGTGGATATGTTGCCGGTGATGCTTCGGTCATCGATTTCATTAAACACCATGCAAGAAGCATGATTTTCTCGGCCTCCCTTCCCCCTGCATCGGTTGCGGCGACTTTGAAGGCCTTGGACATCATTGAGGCTGAACCCGAACGCAGAACACGCCTTATGCAAAACGCGAATTTCCTGAGGACCGCCATCCAAGAATTGGGATTCGACACCGGGCCGAGCCAAACGCCTATCATTCCTATCCTGATTGGAGACCAGGAAGCAACCTTCCATTTCTGGAAAAAACTCTATGAAGCCGGCCTCTTCACGAACCCCGTGACCGCCCCGGCAGTCCCGCCTGGAATGGACTTGATCCGTACTTCCGTCATGGCAACCCATACCATGGCCCAGCTTGAAGAAATCCGCGACATCATTGGGGATGTTGCTCGGAAACTCCGGCTGGTGGCCTAGGCCCATTGGGCACCCTTTCTAGGTTTTGAGGCGGTTAAAACGCTTCTAGCGCTTTGGGATGGGCTTTAGCTGTGGAAAACCCCTCCGGGGGTTTTTTGGTTAAAACGCTTCTAGCGTTTTGTGGATGGGCTTTAGCTGTGGAAAACCCCTCCGGGGGTTTTTTGGTTAAAACGCTTCTAGCGTTTTGGGGATGGGCTTGAGCTATTGGGGGGACTTGGGTCTTTGGTATTCCCAAAAGCCCAGAGGGCTTTCTACCAAAAAACCCGCGGACGGGTTTTCTACGGGTTTGGTAAAAACGCTTCTAGCGTTTTTGGGACAGAGGGTGAGGGTTGCACCGAACAGATTCTTCTTGGCCACTCGGATCCTCGATTAGGAATCTATCCGAGGCTACGCTAGGATGGGAAGTTTGAGGGATCGCTTCTATTCAAAAGGGGAGAAATGCATGGCAACATCGTCACCCGACTTCGTCCATCTCCATGTCCACAGCCACTTCTCACTTCTGGATGGAGCTTGCAAAGTGGAGGAGTTGGCCAAGGCGGCCGCAAGAGATGAACAAAAGGCCATTGCCCTGACAGACCATGGGAACCTCTTTGGATCCATCCCCTTCTTCAAGGCTTGCAAAAAAGAGGGAGTTCGACCGATCCTGGGGATGGAAGCTTACTTAGCGGGCAAAAGCCGCTTGCAAAAGGGGAATAAAGTAGACAACCCCACCTATCATCTCACTCTCCTCGCCCAAAACCTGGAAGGTTGGCAGAACCTCATGAAGCTGTCCTCTCTTTCCTACAAAGAGGGCTTCTACCGAAAACCCAGGATGGATAAGGAGATCCTGTCCCAATATGGCAAGGGCCTCATCGCCCTCTCCGGTTGCTTGGCGGGAGAACTCAATCGAACCCTTGAACAAAACGACATACAAAAAGCGGTTGAAGCAGCGGGCACTTATCAGGAAATCTTTGGGAAAGAGAACTATTTTCTCGAAATCATGGATACAGGATATGGGGGCCAAGAACCTGCCACCCTTAGGATGAAGGAGCTTCACAAGCGAACCAACATCCCCCTTGTAGTTACAAACGATGTCCATTACCTCCAGCCCAGCGACTCCAAGGCGCAGGACATTCTCCTCTGTATCTGCACAGGAAAAACTGTTCATGAAGAAAACCGTTTCAGAATGGACGATCTTGACCTCTATTTTCGGACTCGCAAACAAATGGGGGAGCTTTTTCCTGATGATCATGAAGCCCTCTATCGAAGTGCAGAAATCGCCGAACGTTGCGATGTCGCTCTCGACTTTGACACCTATCACCTTCCTATCTTTACCCCGGAGACGGGAGAGTCTCCCGAAGAGATGTTCAACCGGCTCTGCGAAACAGGAGCCCGAGAACGATATGGAGAAATCACTCCCGAAGTGCGAGAGCGGCTCGAGTATGAAAAAGGCATCATCAAAAAGCTGGGCTTTATCAGCTACTTCTTGATCGTTTGGGATTTCATCCGCTTTGGCCGAGAAAACGAGATTCCCGTAGGACCTGGTCGTGGATCCGCGGCAGGATCCATCGTTGCCTATTGCTTGAGGATCACCGAGCTCGACCCGCTGAAATATAACCTCCTCTTCGAGCGCTTCCTCAACGCCCAAAGGATCTCGATGCCGGATATCGACATCGATTTCTGCCGAGACAAGCGGGAAAAGGTGATTGAATATGTAAGGGAAAAATACGGGGAAGAGAATGTCTCACAGATCATCACCTTTGGAACCATGGCTTCCCGTGGAGTGATCCGCGATGTGGGGAGAGCCCTTGCCATCCCCCTTCGGGATGTAGACCGGATTGCAAAAAAAATCCCCCAAGGGCCGGGAGCCTCTCTGAAAGATGCCCTGGAAAAGGACCAGGAACTCAAGGAGCTTCGAAGCAGTTCCCCTGAGATTTCCCAACTTTTTGACATTGGAGTCCGACTTGAAGGTCTCTGTCGTCACTCTTCCACCCACGCCGCGGGTGTCGTGATTTCCGATAAGCCCCTCGATCAGTACGTCCCTCTTTATAAAAACGGGGACGATATCACCACCCAATGGCAGATGACCGACTTGGAGGATATAGGTCTGCTCAAGATGGACTTTTTGGGTTTAAAAACCCTTACCATCATTCAGGAGGCTTTAGATCTGATTCAGGATACCCATGGGGTCAGCATCGACTTTGATGCCATGAAGCTGGATGATCCCGCAACCTATGCCCTTCTCCAATCTGGGGAGACGCAGGGGGTTTTCCAACTCGAATCCGATGGAATGCGGGAGCTTTTGGTGCGCCTGAAACCGGATCATTTTGAAGACATCATCGCCGTTCTCGCCCTTTATCGGCCTGGTCCTCTGAAATCCGGCATGGTTGACATGTATGTCAAACGGAAACACGGAGAAGAACCCGTTGTTTTCCCCCACGAATGCCTCAAAGAAATCCTCGAAGACACTCATGGCGTCATTGTCTACCAGGAACAAGTCATGCTGATCGCGAACACAATGGCTGGCTTTTCCCTCAACGAAGCGGATTCACTTCGAAAAGCAATGGGGAAGAAAAAACCTGAGGTCATGGAAAAGTTCAGGGGCAAGTTCGTCAAAGGCGCGGTTGCCAAGGGATATCCGAAAAAGGATGCTGATGAGATCTTTTCCCTAATGGAGTATTTCGCGGGATATGGCTTCAACAAGTCCCACTCCGCAGCTTACGCCCTCCTGACCTACAGGATGGCCTGGCTTAAGGCAAACTATCCCAGCGAACTCTTATGTGCTCTCATGACATGTGATATGGGAGTTACGGACAAAGTCCGCGACTTCGTCGAAGAAGCTGGGAAAATGGGAATCGAAGTCCTCCCTCCAGACATTAACCGGAGCCACACAAAATTCAGCATGGAGGATGGGGCCATCCGGTATGGACTGGGAGCATTAAAAGGACTCGGTGAAAAAGCTGCCGAATTCCTCGTACAAGAACGTGCAAAGGGTGGCCCATATGCCGATATTTTTGAATTGGCCGAACGCTGGGATGCATCTGTGGTCAATAAGACAGCTTTCGAGACCCTTGCAAAGTCCGGGGCCTTCGATTCTACCGGATGGACTCGGAAAGCAGTCTTCGAAACAATCCCCGAAGCCCTGAGAGACGCAGCGCAGTTTGCTTCAGATCGCCAACGGGGACAGACCCTCCTGTTCGAGATGAGCCCACCTCCTAACACCGAACGCAAAAAAAGAGCGATCCCTGAATGGTCGGAACAAGAAAAACTCGCTCTCGAAAAAGAAGCGATGGGTTTCTACTTCTCCGGGCATCCTTTTGAGAGACGGGGGAGATTCTTCTCCAGGCTTGCAGGGACCACAACAGGCGATCTTGCGGAACTTCGGGAAAAAGGAGGGAAGGATTCCGTACTCCTCGCGGGAATGATCTCCTCTATCCGAATCATGACCATCAAATCCGGGCGCAACGAAGGCCAAAAGATGGCAAAATTCAGGCTTGAAGATCTCCAGGGGAGCGTCCCCGTGACCGTTTTCTCCAAAACGTACAACGAAGTCAGGGACCGAATCATCGAGGATGCATTGATCTTCCTGAAGGCACGTATCGATCAGGGATCGGAAGAACCCGCCTTGCTCGCCGATGAAATCATTCCGGCCGAACGCTATGTCCGCCAAGCAGTAGATGGCCTCGTCCTTTGCTTGGAGGAAAAGAAACACAACAAGGAGACCCTGGAGCAGATCGCCGAGGTAGTCTCCAAGAAACCTGGAAACCAAAGGCTTCTATTTGAGCTGAAAACGACAAAGGGCGAACGCTTCCGACTACAGGCGGGGAGCCATTTTAAAATCGGCTTGGATGACGAACTCCTCGATGAGTGCGCCAAAATCGTGGGATCCCGCGGGCTTTCCTTTACAAGGCGCTAAGAGTCTTCAATCTTCGGCTTGAGCCCGAAAAAAGAATCTCCCAGAGTAAAAACGATCTCCCCCCGGATTCGTTTTTACTCTTCTCCTTCTTCAGCCATTTCGGCGAGTTGGCGCTCAACGATTTTGTTGTCCACCAGTTCAAAGATGCACTGACTTCCGTTATCGCCCAACCTACGATTGGGTAATTTCAAAATCCTTGTATACCCTCCCGGACGATCCTTATAGCGCGGTCCAAGCTCATCGAAGAGCTTAGCCACTAGAGCCCGGTCTTGGAGTTCCGCCATCGCTTTGCGAACGTTCGCCAGGGTTTTATTCCGACCGAGGGAAATCATTTTTTCAGCAGCGGGCTTAAAGGCTTTGGCCTTCTCAATGGTAGTCACAATTCGCTCATGACCCAGTAAAGCGGCAATCATGTTTCGCCGCGTCGCTCGCCGGTGGGATGGGCTTCGCCCAAGTTTTTTTCCCGCCTTACGGTGCCTCATTTGATTTCACTCCTATCGCAGTTGTTCGTTTTGCAGCTCTGAAAAGCAGATTAGATTCTAGGTGGAACAGACATCCCAAAGCTCAACCCAAGCTCCTGAAGCTTGGCCTGTACTTCTTTGAGAGAAGTCTTTCCAAAATTGCGGACCCTCAGCAAATCCGTTTCAGACAAAGAAACTAGTTCGCGGATGGTGAGAATGTTCTCAGAATCCAAACAGTTTTTTGCTCGAACAGAAAGCTCCAGGCGATCCAGCGGTTGATCCAAGAGCTGATCCAGTTCCGAAACAGGTTCAGCCTTCTCCTGAGGAAGATCCAGGGTAATCGGTTCGACAACCTCCTCTTCCTGAAAATCAAAGAACTGGATGAAGGGGTTCAAATGCTTCCGATAGATCTTGCCCGCTTCGACAAGAGCCATCTCGGGTGAGACGGAGCCATCCGTCCAAATTTCGAGGATCAAACGGTCATAATCCGTCTCTTCTCCCAATCTGGTGGCCCCCACAGAGTAGCGACAGCGGAAGACCGGGCTGTAAAGAGAATCAACAGGGATGAGACCAATTTCCGTTGTCTCATCCAGGTTCTCCTCTGCCGGAACATAACCCCGCCCCTTCTTTGCGAAGATCGTTGCGGAAAAGCGGATGTTGTCCGTAAGCGTGCAGATCTTCAATTCTGGATTGAGGATCTCAACATTTGCAGGCAGTTCAATATCCCCTGCCGTAACCTCGCCTTTTCGCTCAAGATCGAGCCTCATTTCGACCGGCTCATCGCCCTCAATTCTCAACCTCAGTCTCTTGAGGTTGAGAATAACAATGGGCATATCTTCGTAGATCCCATCAATGGTGGAAAACTCATGGAGAACCCCATCGATTTTGACACCGCTCACCGCAGCTCCTTCGATGGAGGAGAGCAAAACTCTCCTGAGCCCATTTCCAATGGTCGTCCCAAAACCCTTTTGGAAGGGTTCTACGATAAAACGGCCAAAGGTCGGAGTGGCAGTTTCTTTGTCCATCTCCACCCGGTTCGGCAATTCAAATTCACGCCAACGGATTCTCATTCGACCTTCTCCCCTTACTTGGGTTACTTGGAGCAAAGCTCCACAATCAGCTGTTCCTGAATCGGGTGAGGGACATCTTCGCGCTTCGGAAAGGCGAGGATCTTCCCACGTAAACTCGTAGGATCCGCTTCAACCCAATCAGGGATGGCTTGTCCCTTATTCAATTCAACCGCTTCCTTCGCGATTTTCTGGATGGATTCCTTATCCTTGACCGAGATCTCATCTCCCGGCTTCACAAGATAGGAAGGAACCGTCATTTTCTTATTGTTAATCCGGATGTTCCCATGGGCAATGAGTTGCCGCGCATGAAAACGTGACTGTGCAAGCCCCAGGAGAAGCACGACATTGTCAAGGCGTCTCTCCAGAAGAATAAGAAGGTTTTCACCGGTATTCCCGCGCTGCCTTTTGGCTTTCGCAAAAAGATTCCGGAACTGCTTTTCCATCACTCCATAAAGACGTTTGGCCTTTTGTTTTTCTCGGAGCTGCAAACCAAACTCAGAACGTTTCCTGGGCGGTCTTGTATGCATCCCGGGGGGATAGGGCCTCCGATGAACCGCACATTTCTCGGAAAAGCAACGCTGACCCTTCAAGAAGAGCTTTCCCCCTTCCCTCCGGCATAGCTTGCAGACGTTTCCATGAATCCTTGCCATGTTTTTCCTCGTGATTCCTTTTAGACCCGCCGTCTCTTTTTTGCCCGACATCCATTATGAGGAATCGGGGTGCGATCCTCGATCAAGCGGACGGTCAGCCCGGAGTTATTCAATGCCCGAATCGCAGATTCACGACCGGCACCCGGCCCTTTCACTTTGACTTCGATTTCGGAAACACCCATCTTTCGGGCCATCCCGGCACATCGTTCAGCGGCGCGTTGCGCAGCGAAAGGGGTGGATTTCCTTGACCCTTTATAGCCAATCGTTCCTGAAGAACTCCAACAGAGTGTCTCCCCATTTAAATCCGTAATCGTAATAATCGTGTTATTAAAGGTGGCTTGGATATGTGCAACCGCCTTAGACACATGCCTACGAATCTTCTTTTTTGCGCCTCGAGAACTCACTCTTGATCTCCGCTTGGTCGTGCAACTTCCATTGTCTTCATGCCTTTTCTACTTACTTCCCGACATAGCCTGCAGCACTTAAAGACCACAGGGATCGGGCTCTCTTCAGGGAATATTGGTGAGGGAATAACAATTCTGGTAAATGATTGAAAACGAACCCGTTAGGACTCTCCATGGAGAAGCTGCTATAGCCTTTGAGATCCAAAGCTTCGGAGACAAAAGGCCCCAAAAGATCAAAGGTTTCGAGATTCAACATGAATCCTTTTTCCGAGTTACTTCCTTGCAATTTTCTTATTGGCAATCGCCTTCTTGGGCCCCTTACGCGAACGAGCATTACAACGAGTTCGTTGTCCTCTGACAGGAAGACTTCGCCGATGTCGAAGTCCTCGATAACAGCCGATATCTTTGAGACGACTAATATTTTGTGCAACCGTCCTTCGAAGTTGCCCTTCTACGACCAACTGATCTTGGATCGTGCTAGCAAGCTTGGCCAGTTCCTCATCAGTCAGCTCTTTTGCTCGAATCTCTTTTTTGATACCCAGCTCATCTAAGATCTTGGAGGCGGTGGCCGGACCGATCCCATAGATATAGGTCAAGGCGACCCAGGCGACCTTATCATTCGGAATGTCGACACCAAGAATACGAGGCATACTCTGTTCTCCTATCCACAAACCTGCTTGGTTTGGGACGATTCAAATCTGTATTAAAAAATCTCTTTTTGAGCTGCTGCCAGCCAAAAGGCTGGGTTCACCATTCATGAGAGGAGGATTAACGACCCTGCCTTTGTTTATGACGCGGGTTTGCACTGCAAATCACTCGCACAACCCCACGGCGACGGACAATTTTGCAGTGCTCGCACAAACGACGGACAGATGCTCTAACTTTCATCTCAAAACCTGGAAAAAGAGAGAGGAGCACTGGGCTCCCGAAAACCTGCAAAAATGGACGAAGGATTATATTTTCACAACCCTTGGATTCCAAGAAGCTTTCCAAAAGGAAGCAAAAAAAATGGAATGTGGACCAAGGCCCCCTACCCTCCCCGATAGACAATTCGACCCTTTGTCAGGTCATAGGGAGACATTTGAACCGTCACCTTGTCCCCAGGAAGAATCCTGATCCAATGAGATCGCATTTTCCCTGAGACATAGGCGAGAATCTCATGACCACTGTCAAGAACAACCCGAAATTGTGCATTTGGGAGTGCCTCCTTAACGATGGCTTCCACTTCGATCGGTTCTTCTTTCGCCACGGACGATTACCTTTCCTTCCTGTGCAATGTTATAAATTTGAAATGTTTTTTAACTCAGATCTGACTTCTTCAATCCCTTTTGATGCATCAATGGGGACAAGCTTTCCCCGATCCCGATAATAGGACACCAAGGGCGAGGTCGAATCCCAATAGACCTTGAGGCGTTCACGAATAGAATCCGGCTCGTCATCCTTGCGCCGAATCAATTCAGTCCCACACACATCACAGAGACCCTCACGATGTGGAGGAGCCGATTCCAGATTGTAGACAGCCCCGCAATTCGGACAGAGTAGCCGACCGCTAAGGCGTTTGACCACATCTTCATCCGGAATCTCAAAAAGGACAACCCGGTCGACCTCCAAGTTCTTTTTCCCCAGACGCTTCTCCAATGCCTCTGCCTGGTCAACGGTCCGGGGAAACCCATCCAAAAGGATGGTGCCGGTAGAGAAATCGGGAACAGCCTCGAAGAGAACATCCAAAATGACATCCAAGGGCACCAACTTCCCGGCATTCATATATTTGGCTGCGGTCTTTCCGACTTCGGTCTCATCTTTCACCGCTTGCCGGAGCACATCTCCAGTGGAGATATGCTTGGCTCCTGTTTTTTCGCGATACCATGAAGCAAGAGTTCCTTTACCCGCCCCAGGAGGCCCCAGAAAAACCAGAATCTCACCCATGATCCGCCCTCAACATCAACCGTTTCTACCCCAACCGGTTCGAGTGCTTGCTTCGCCTTTCATAAACCCGTCATAGTTCTTCATGACCATTTGGGCGTTGATCTGTTCCACAAGATCCAAGGCCACCTCAACAACGATGAGGATCGAAGTTCCGCCGAGGAAATAGGCAAAGCTCGTACCCTGCAGATTTCCGATTTCTTTGGTGATAATGTTCGGCAGGACTGCGATCAAACAGAGAAAGATGGACCCTGCAAGGGTCACCCTCTTCATAATGTAGCCCAAGTACTCAGCCGTTTTCTTACCTGGCCGAATCCCGGGGATAAACGAACCATATTCTCTAAGATTGTCTGCAATTTCCTTGGGTTGGAACATCATCTGAACCCAGAAAAATGCAAAGAAAATAATGAAGATGCTATAGACCAGGATGTACCACCAGCCGGATGGGTCCCGAAAAACAGAGAAAAAATGCAAGCCGGGAACCCGGGCCATGAGGTTCGGAAGCATCATCAATGCGGCTGCAAAGATGATGGGCATGACGCCCGCTTGATTCACTTTGAAGGGCAAGAAATGCCTTTGTCCCCCATAGACCTTACGGCCTTGTGTACGCTTTGCCTGCTGGATCGGGATGCGGCGTTGCCCCTTGGTGATATAGACAATCACAAAGACAGTAAGCACCCAGGCCAAGGAATAGAGAAGCATGGTCTGGAACTTTTCATCGGTTCCCAAAGCCCTGCGATTCAAAAAGCCAACTAAAGCCTTTGGGATCGTCGCGATAATCCCCGCCATGATGATGATGGAGATTCCATTCCCAAGGCCATGCTCGGTGATTTGCTCCCCCAGCCACATGATAAAAAACGTCCCAGCGGTCAACGCGACCATGGTGCCAAGAATATAGGGGACCCCCCAGACATCGGGCGGAACCAGATCTCCTCCTCCCGCAGTCTTCATCCGCAAGACTCCATAGATCACGAACAGAGACTGGAACAAACAGATCGGAATGGTCGCCAAACGCGTGTATTGGTTAATCTTGCGCTGACCAGCCGCGCCCTCCTTTGAGAGGGCTTCCAAGCTTGGCATAACCTTCGTCAAAAGGGAGAAAATAATGCTCGCGGAGATATAGGGCATCACCCCCAAAGAAAAGAGGGCAGCTGACCCCAAGCTCCCCCCTGTCAAGGAACTCATGATTCCAAAAAGAGCTGCCAAAGTTCCCGACTGCTCCGCTGCTTCCCGGAGGGCATCCACATCCACACCGGGAAGGGGAATATGGAAACCGATGCGATAGACCAACAGAAGTCCAACGGTGATCATCAGTTTCCGCCGAAGGTCGGGGATACGGAAGAGGTTGAGGATCTTCAGGTTCATTGTTGCTTAGCCCCCAGGGCTATGAGTTCAGACCCAATCCGGGCCAAATTATCTTGGGTGAGTAAAAAGGAATGTTGAACGCTCCTATTCCTCGTTACTCTCCTTTGTTTTTTTTGCCTTGGGGCGCTCCAAGGGAAGGAGTTCAACCGTTCCCCCTGCAGCCTCAATCTTTTTCCTGGCCGAAACAGAGACTTTGTGGGTCTTGATGGTAAGAGGGCGATCAATTTCGCCGTTTCCCAAGACTTTCAGCCAAGGAGTTTCGGGGCTGGTGAGACCGACTTCCAAAATCTTATCGAGATCCACCACGGTTCCAGCATCAAAGCCATTGAGATCGCCGACGTTAATAATGGTAAATCGGACAGAAAAGCGAGCGTTATTGAACCCCCGCCTGGGAATTCTTCGGTACAGAGGCATCTGTCCACCCTCGAATCCAAGCCTCTGCTTGTAACCCGAGCGGGATTTTTGCCCATTGAACCCTCGACCGGCCGTTTTGCCATTTCCACTTCCTGGTCCCCTGCCCACCCGATTACGCTTGGTATAGGCCATTCCCAGAGATTTTGCTTTACCTAAATCCATTAGAGTTCCACTCCTCTTCGTTCGGCAAGTTCCTTGCGCGATCGAAGTTGGACGAGCCCATCCAGGGTCGCCTTTACGAGATTGATGGGATTGTTCGATCCAAAAGATTTGGCGAGGATGTCGTGAACTCCTGCCAATTCCAAGACCTTGCGAACCGCCCCCCCAGCAACCAAACCGGTTCCCGGCGAGGCAGGAACCAGCTTGACGATGCTCGCTCCAAACCTCCCAATGACTTCATGAGGGATCGTCGCCCCATCAAGAGTCACTCGGACGAGATTCTTCTTGCCATCCTTAACCGACTTTTCCACCGCAGAAGGGGTCTGCTTCGCTTTCCCATAACCGATTCCGACCACCCCCTTCCGATTACCCACAATCGCAAGAGCAGAAAAGGAGAAACGACGCCCCCCCTTCACAACAGCGGAGGACCGATTGATTTTTACGACATCGTCTTCCAGGGCCAACTCGGAGGCTTCCTGAAGGGGAAGTACGTTGAACTTTCTCTTCACCATGTTTCGACTGCCTTCCTAAAACACCAAACCGGCCTGACGCGCGGCTTCAGCCAGAGCCTTAACTCGGCCATGAAACTTGTAATATCCACGATCAAAGGCGACCTCAGAGATCCCCTTCTCCTTTGCGAGTTCTCCTAGACGCTTCCCGACTTCAGCAGCGACTTCAGATTTTGGCTTACCTTTCACGAGATCCCGTAGGGACTTGTCAAGGCTCGAAGCCATCACAAGAGTTTCACCCTTGAGATCATCAATGATCTGGGCAGAAATATTTTTGTGACTCCGAAAAACACTGAGGCGAGGCCTTTGCGTCTCTCTGCGGATGCGCGAACGAACATGCATCTGAGTCCGCTTCCGCTTCTTCAGCAGGCGCATATATTCCGACTTGGTTTTCATCTTATTTTCCTTTTAATCAGATCATGATTCCAACCATGATCCCTTCATCTTCACTTAAATTCCTGAGCCTAACCCGCACTCATGGCCTTACCGGCTTTTCTGCGGACAACCTCATCGTGGTAACGAATTCCCTTGCCTTTGTAGGGCTCAGGCGGACGAACTTTTCGAACCCGCGCAGCGAAATCTCCGACAGCCTGCTTATCAATCCCCGAAATTTGGATCTCCGTTGGGTTTGGAACTTCAACCGTTAATCCTTGGGGGATTTCCATTTCCACTGGATTGCAAAACCCGACTTGCAAGGAAACCGTTTTTCCTTTGAGTTGGGCCTGATAACCCGTCCCGATAATCTTTAACTTCTTTGCAAAACCTTGGGTGACTCCAATGATCATGTTTTGAGCAAGTGCTCGATTCAAACCATGAAAGGGTGAGAGTTCTTCCTCCCGCCCCGCCTCTGGCTTGAAATGAATACTGCCCCCTTCAGCCTCAGCGGAAATCCCGGGATACAGATTGATGGACAGCTCCCCCTTCGGCCCCTTTACTTTGAAAAGAGAGCCTTCGATTTTCACATCGACACCCGCAGGAATAGCAACAGGAATCTTACCGATTCTGGACATTTGAAAACCTCAATACTCTTCTTTGAATAAACCTATCAGCATTGTCCTAAGGGCAATCAAGCCTTGAAAGCCCTGAGGCGTAAGCCCTCAGATCAATGCACTTTGCAGAGAAGCTCCCCACCAACGTTTTCCTTCCGGCATTCCCGGTCGGACAAAATACCCTTCGGAGTTGTTAAGACAAAAACACCCAGCCCCCCCAGCTCTTTAGGAATCTCCCCTACACCCCGATAGCGCCTGCACCCTGGGGTGGAGACTCGTGAAAGATGTCGAATGGTTGGGTCTCCTTCAGCATCATATTTGAGCTGAATTTGCAAAGTCGCTTTTGGGCTTCCCTCTTCTCCAAGAACTGAATAGCCCCCAACAAAACCTTCATCCTTGAGGACGCGACAAATCCCCACCTTCATTTTTGAGGCAGGCATTGTCACATCGGGGGCCTTGATCATCAACGCATTCCGAATGCGGGTTAACATATCCGCGATTGGATCAGTCATAGTCATGGTTTTTCCTCCACTCACCAAGATGCTTTGCGGATACCAGGAATCTCACCCTTGAGGGCAAGAGACCGGAAACAAAGCCGGCAGATCCCGAATTTTCTATAAACCGCCCGTGACCTCCCACAGAGGTTGCAACGATTCACTTTTCGAACTTTGAACTTAGGAGTGGCGTTCGCCTTCCTGACCCAACATTTCTTTGCCATGATTTCCTCTACGAATCCCCTTCCCTTTTAAATGGCATTCCTAGACCCGCCAGGAGGGCGAAGCCTTCCTCGTCTGTCTTTGCCGTAGTAGTAAAAGTGATGTCCATCCCCTGAACGAACTGAACATTGTCCAGGTTGATTTCGGGAAACACCATTTGTTCGGTAAGCCCCATGGAGTAGTTCCCTTGACCATCCAACTTCCGCTTCATCCCACGGAAATCGCGTAGCCTGGGGATGACCACCGAGACCAATCGATCCAAGAACTCGAACATCCGTGCCTTGCGAAGAGTCACCTTGGCTCCAATCGGGACATCTTTTCTGAGTTTAAACTGAGAGATGGACTGCCTGGCTTTTGTAATCACAGCCTTCTGCCCCGCAATCAGAGTCAAATCCCGAACAGCCTGCTCGATACGACTCTTGTTTTCGACAGCCTTTCCGACTCCCATGTTAATGGTAATCTTAGTCAGCCTTGGAATTTGAAGTTCGTTCTTGTACTGAAACTGTTCTTTCAGCTTCGGCCTGACGACTTCAACATATTTCTTCTGAGCACGCGGCGATTCGCTCACGATGGCACTCCGTTACTTGTATCCAGATCGATGAAGATGAGATCCAATATTTTTATCCCTGAAATCATTGAGCAAAATCCATCAAAACTTTTGGGAACACTTAGAACCCACGCTCAACAAACTTCACTCAACTAAAGACAATAATTCAATCGAATCGAGTCCCACAGGGGATGCCGACCCGAACAGCTTTTCCATCCTTCCTCTCGATCCGAATCCGAACCCCCTTCTTCAAGCTTTCACTGAAGAGAAGAACCTTGCTCGCATCGATCGGAAATTCCTTTTTAACAATTCCCCCTTTGGGGTTTTCTTGTGTCTTTTTCAGATGCTTGGTCCGGACATTGACACCTTTGATCAGGATCCGTCCGGTTTCAGGAAAGACCTTCATGACTTCAACGGGCCCTTTACCTTTTTCGGTCCCCGAAATCACCTGCACCTTGTCTCCTTTGCGGAGACGGATTTTCTTTGAGGCCCCGGTCTGAACGCCTTTGATTGTCATAATCACACCACCTCTTGAGCCAGGGAAACGATCTTCATAAAATTTTTCTCACGAAGTTCGCGAGCGACCGCTCCAAAAATACGGGTCCCTCTGGGGTTGTTGTCCTTGTCAATCAACACCATCGCATTCCGATCAAAGCGAACATAAGACCCGTCCGCTCTTCGAACTTCCTTGGCGGTCCTAACGATCACGCCGCGAACGACGGTTCCGGCCTTGACCTCTCCGGTGGGAAGGGCTTTCTTTACGGTCGCGACAACAATATCCCCCACCGAGGCATATCTGCGGCGACTTCCTCCAAGAACCTTGATACACATGGCCGCTTTTGCGCCCGTGTTATCGGCAACATCAACCATTGTATGGAGTTGAATCATCGCTCATGCCTCCCCGTGCTCGTGCCTCAAGACGCGAACGAGCCGCCAACGTTTCTTCTTGGAAAGAGGTTTGGTTTCCATAATTAGAACCGTATCCCCATCCTGGGCCTTCCCCTCTTCATCATGAACGAAGAAACGAACGGCTTTCCGAACAAACTTTTCGTATTTCGGATGCCTCTGCACTCGAATCACCTTGACGACAGCGGTTTTAGCCATTTTTGTCGAAATGACTTCTCCAACCTCTGTCCGCCGGATCCCCCGGCTCTTAACTTGACTTTTACTTCCCGATTCCGACATTGTCGTTCCTCAGATTAAAATTCGATTCGTTGAGCTTAATTTTTGGCTTAACTTTTGGCGCAACTTCCGGGTTCATCCTTCCGCTGCCGCCTTCCATCAAACCTGCTCTTGTTCCTTTTTCGTGCCCTGTCCTTCATTCGCCTCACGCTGCTTTAGAATGGTCAGGATCCTGGCGATTTGACGTCGTGTCCCTCGGATATCCGAAGAACGCCCGGTTTCGGTTGGGACCTGAAGTCTCGCATGAAAGAGTTCCTTCCGGAGTTGCTCCAAGTCATATTGAAGTTCCCGGGAATCCTTACCCCGGATCTCCTGGACCATTTCCTTTTTTGCCATCAGATCCTCCTCCTTTTCACCATGCGGGTTCGCACGGGCATCTTGTGCGCAACACGGTTAAAGGTCAGCTTTGCAATATCCTCAGTGACTCCCTCCAACTCAAAGAGGATGGTCCCAGGCTTGACAACAGCCGCCCAAAAATCAGGTTCCCCCTTCCCCTTCCCCATCCGGGTCTCGGCTGGAGTCGAAGTAATGGGCTTTTGGGGGAAAATCCGGATATAGACTCTTGCCCCTGGTGCGTTCCTCGTACAAGCAACACGCCCTGCTTCAATGGTCTTCGCAGGGATATAGCCGGGCTCGAGAGCTTGGATCCCATATTCCCCGAATGAAACCTTGTTCCCCCGGGTAGCCCTTCCGCGAACTTTGCCCCGTTGGACTTTCCGATACTTCATACGTTTCGGCATCATTGCCATGATTCACCTCGTAACTTCAGGAACACTTCAGGGACACTTAGGAACCCGACTCAGGGGAAGGCTTGGGATCTGCAGGACCCGAATCCTCTTTGCCTGCAGGAGGGTTGGGAGGTGGGCTTGAGGGCGTTGGATCGGGATGCGGATCCGCCTTGGGACCACCAGCTCCCCCAGCGGGACGCTGCCTTGGTCGCCGACGGGGCTTGGAGCTCATCGAACGCCCAATCGCAGGCTGAATCTGCCGGATCGGCTTCAGACCCAAAGTCCTCTCCCCAGGCTCCAGCTCCCCGCGGAAAATCCAAACTTGAACCCCAATCACCCCATAGGTTGTCTTCGCTACAGCCAAACCATAATCGATCTGAGCTCGAAGAGTTTGAAGAGGCACCCGGCCTTCCTTTTGGACCTCGGTCCGAGCCATATCAGCCCCACCCAAGCGTCCGGCCACTCGAACCTTGACCCCTTGGGCGCCCGCAGCCATCGAAGACTCGATCGCTTTCTTGATCGCCCGCCGGAACCCCTGCCTCTTGATCAGCTGCTCGCCGATGGATTCAGCGACCAAGACCGCTTCAAGCTCAGGCCTGTGGATCTCTTGGATCTTCAGCCGAACCATACGCCCGGTGAGCTTTTCGAGAGATTCCCGGAGCTGATCCACTTCGGAGCCTTTCTTCCCGATAAGGCGACCAGGTCGGGCGGTGTGGATGGTAACGGTGACCGTCCCGCCCACGCGTTCAATCTCCACCTTGGGAACAGCTGCAAAATAGCAATTCTTCTTGATGTATTTCCGGATCTTCTGATCTTCCATAAGGAAGGTCGCAAAGTCCTTCTTGTTTGCGAACCAACGTGAGCGCCAAGGCTCTGTAATCGCGACTCGGAAGCCGATCGGATGTGTTTTTTGACCCATGTTCGATTCAACCGTTCCTTTATGATTTCTCTTCTTCGCCCACAATGATCGTCAAATGACAGGTCCTCTTACGGAAGGGCATCGCACGCCCTTGGGGGCCCGGACGCCAGCGGAAACGGAGAGTGGGACCATCATCAACAAAAGCCTTCATGATTCGAAGCTTGTTGACATTGATCTCCGCATCCTGACTTGCATTCGCGACCGCAGACGCAAGGACCTTGCGGATAAAATGTGCAGCCCTCCGGTCGGAAAAGGCGAGAACGTCCAAGGCCTGATTCACAGGGAGCCCCCGAACCAGGTCCATCACGTAACGGCCCTTTCGTGGGGTCATCCGCGCATACCGATGCTTTGCTACAAATTCCTTGGTCATATCTATGCTCCGTAGATCCTTGCCTTCACTTTGATTTTTCCCCACTCACCTCAAGCGGTCGCAAATTAGCAGTTGCAAATGAGCAAACCGAAATAAGCAAACAAACTAAGCAAACAAACAGAGTGAAGCCAAAAAACCTTAATCCTTCTTTTTGTGACCCCTAAATGTCCGAGTCGGCGCAAACTCTCCCAGCCGATGCCCCACCATATCCTCAGTTACAAAGACCTTGATAAAATGACGACCATTGTGCACCTCAAATGTATGCCCAACGAACTCCGGCATGATCATGCATGCCCGAGCCCATGTTTTGACGGGCGCTTTCTTCCCTTGCGCATCCATATCCCGGACCTTCTTCAAAACCTTGGGATGGATATAGGGACCTTTTTTAATACTGCGACTCATCGTTCTACTCCGTTACCAAACCCAAGAGGTAATCTCACCGGAAACCTGCAGAATGCTCCTACACATAAACCCGATCACCTTTTCTTTTTCCGACGCCTGATGATGAACTTACTGCTCGCCTTCTTTCCCTTACGAGTTTTTCCACCCTTGGCAATCTTCCCAGTGGGAGAGCAAGGATGACGACCGCCTCCGGAGCGACCTTCACCACCACCCATGGGGTGAGCAACTGGGTTCATAGATGTTCCACGGTTATGAGGACGCCGACCCTTCCAGCGAAGACGCCCGGCTTTACCCCAGCGAACATTCTGATGATCCACATTCCCGACCTGCCCGATCGTCGCCCGACAATCAAGATGGACGCGGCGCATCTCCCCGCTTCGGAGGACGATCACAGCGTAATCTCCCTCCTTGGCCATTAACTGGCAAGCGCCACCCGCAGCTCTTGCCAACTGAGCCCCCCGACCCGGCTGCAACTCAATCGCGTGGATATCCAAACCCATTGGGATATCCCTTAGATCCATGCAATTCCCAACCTTAGGCTCTCCACCCTTTCCGTTGGTGACAACATCCCCAACGTTCAACCCCTTGGGGGCCAAGATGTAGGCCTTTTCACCATCGGCATAATGGAGAAGCGCAATATTGGCAGTTCGATTGGGGTCATACTCGATTGAAGCAACCTTGGCAGGAACACCGTCCTTCCGACGCTTAAAGTCAATCACCCGGTAAAGCTTCCGATGCCCTCCACCCCGGAAACGAGAAGTGATACGCCCTTGTGAGTTACGCCCACCCGTCCGAGAGATCCTCTCCACCAAGCTCTTTTCAGGAGAGGTCTTCGTGATTTCAGAGAAATCATTAACCGAAGAGTTCCTTCGGCCCGGCGATGTTGGCTTGTATTTTCTGATACCCATTTTGTTCTATCTCAACCTCTCTCCAGCAAGACGCACACGCCTCGACTCTAAAGAAAAAGCCATCGACCCCGCCTAGGCAAGCTCGATAGCTTCTCCCTCCTTCAAAGTCACAAGAGCCTTCTTCCAACCGGAAGTTCGCCCCTGAACTCCCGCAAGTCGCTTGACTTTGCCAGGAACGTTCTGCGTATTCACCTTTGTGACATGAACGCCAAAAAGAGACTCCACAGCTTGGCGCACCTGCACCTTAGTCGCCCAAGGGGCGACCACGAAAGAATACGTATTAAATCGCTCCTGCTGCCCCGAACTCTTTTCCGTAAAGAGAGGCTTCTTCAGAACCGAATAGCTTAGATCCTTGTTATTCATGATTCATTTCCATCCAACAGAGCCCTCAAAGACCCAACGATCAAAACCGAAAGGTCCTTCGAAGCGGACATCCTGGATCAGGCCTCCCCTTTAAGATTACCGGCGGACTCGGCCTTGGCTTTCACGCCAAAGTTCCAATCCCTTGAAAGCAGGGCATCGAAGGCGTCTGGAGTAAAAACAAGGTTCTTACGCAACAAAACCGAACGCGCATTCAAATCACCGACAGGCGAGACATCTACCTTGGGAAGATTGCGGAGGGATTTCATCATGACCACATCAACCTCCTTGGAAACGACGGTGGCGCCACCTTCAACGCCAGCAGCGGCAAGAAGAGCAGCGGCCTGCTTGGTAGAAGGGCTGTCCGTAGGAAACCCGTCCACGACATACACTTCACCATCTTGAAGCTTTGCCAAAAGAGCTGAACGCAAGGCAAGCCTGCGCTGCTTCTTGGGGGCCGCGTAAGAATAGTCCCTGGGCTTTGGACCAAAGATCGTCCCACCACCCCTCCAGATAGGCGACTTGACACTCCCCGCTCGCGCCCGACCGGTGTGCTTTTGCTTCCAAGGCTTTTTATTGCTCCCTGCAATCTCGCCTCGCTCCTTGGTCTTGGCCGTGCCTTGACGGCGATTGGCTTCATACATCACAAGGATGTCTTTGAGGTTCCGCCCAAGAACCTTCTCCCCAAACAAGGCCTCATCGACCTCTCGGGTCTCCTTTTTCCCGCCACCGTACGTATGAACAGTCGCCATTCTTCTAACCTCACTTGTCGCCAAGCCCCGCCCTCTTGCAATCCTCCAAATCAGAGAAATACCCGAGGCGTTGCCCGCTCGAAAATTCTGTTTGTCCTAACCTCCGGAAGAGAAAACCGCCAACCCGTTCAAGCCCGAATCAAGATTCCAACCCCGGCAGGGACGTTGAGCTTGCTCAATGCATCCACAGTCTTGGAGGTCGGATCCGAAATATAGATCAAGCGCTTATGAGTCCGAATCTCGAACTGCTCCCGGCTCTTCTTGTCCACGTGAGGAGACCGAAGAACGGTATATCGCTCAATCCTTGTTGGGAGAGGGATTGGCCCTGCCACACGGGCGCCTGTCCGCTTAGCGGTTTCAACAATATCCACCGCTGCTTGATCAAGCGCCTCATGGTCATAGGCTTCCATCCGTATTTGGATCTTGTCCTGCATCAAAAATCCTTCAAAAAAGGCAAAAATAAAGCCTTCGAACTCCTGCACCCTTAAAGAAGGGTGCCCCAAAGGCAGCAAATACGTAAACCCTTAGTATTACAGGGATTATAAATCGTTCCGCTTGATTCCTTGGAGTCGAAGGGCGGATACTTTACGGAGGATGCAAGGGAGAGTCAAGACTTGGATCCAGCTCTCTACCTGATTTCTTCGCTTCCGATCTACTTCTTTGTCCGAGAAGCTTTCCAACTCTCAAATAAAACGGTCGCAGAAGCCCGCCCCTGGGAAAGAGATCGCACCCGCGTCGAATAATCCAGGAGCTGCCCCAGGGGCGCCCGCCCTCGAACGAGAGCAAGAGTGCCTCGCATTTCCACCCCTGCGACCTCGCCACCATGAGCCTGTAGGTCCCCCAAAATGGGTGACAAATGGGCCTCGGGAACCTGGACTTCAACTCGCATCCAAGGCTCCAGCAATTCCACACGGGCCTGCTCTCCAACCTCCCGACACATGAGGGACATTGCCGTTTCTAAATCCTCCTGGCTAGGAAGGTCCCCCTCACCCTCCCCCTCAACCTTTTGGACCTCGATTCGGCAGAGGACGACGGGATACCCATATTTCAATCCCCCCTCCAAGTCTCGAGGAAAACCTTGAAGAACACTCTCCTCAAGGACCCGCTTCATCGGCCCAGCCCCTTCAGGAAAAGCTCCCCCAGCCAACTCCACAAGCGGTTCCGTCACCCCTGGGTTAGGAGTGAACTGAACTCTGAGAAAAACATCCAAGGTTTTGGCCTGATAAGCCCTTTGGATCCGCCCCTCAAAGAGGAAAGGCTCACCCAAAGTCTCCCGATGGGCCACGGTCGGACGCCCCAGGATCGGATCCAAATGGAATTCTCTCCGAAGCCGCGAAGAAAGGATTTGAAGATGCAGCTCTCCCATGCCCGAGAGGAGAACTTGCCCCGTCTCCTCGTCATTCTTAAACCCCATCGTCGGGTCTTCGACTTCGAGACTTTCCAACGCCCGCAAGAGATCCTCCCTCTCCTCAGATTTACGCACTTCCACCGCCATTGAAATCACTGGCTTGGGAAAGGACCACTCGGGGAGGATTAAACGCTTCCCCCGATCACTGAGGGTGTCCCCTGTGCGTAGATCCTGAAGCCCCCGCATGGCAACAATCCTCCCTGCCTCACAGCTTTCCACGCGGTCCAGATGCCCCCCCTCGAGGCGATAAAGACTATGGACACGCTCCACCCTCTTGGTCCGAGAGTTCCAGACCTGAGAATGAGGCTCCAATGTTCCCTGCAAGATCCGAAGCCAACCAATGGGACCATGCTTGGAAGCGACCACCTTAAACACTCTCGCCACCAGTGAAGCGGAAGGAGAAGGCTCCAGCATCACATCTTTACCCTTAGCATCCCTTGCGACTGCGTATGGAAGGTCCCCTGGAGAGGGTAGAAATGCCCCAACTGCATCTAAAAGCCCCCTTACCCCCACTCCTCGAAGCGCTGCCCCACAGAGAACAGGAAAAACACTTCCGGATAAAACACAACGCCGAATGGCGGCATCAATCAACTCCCGACCCTGCTCTCCCCCCTCCAGGTAAGACTCCAGAAATTCTTCATCCGCATCGGCAAGCACTTCGAGAAGAGAAGCTCGCTCCATCTCCAGGGCTTCAGCCACATCTCCCCCAGGCCAAGGCTCCTCTTTACATTTTGCTTCCGCATGATCGAAGGAATAGGCCAAAACAGTCCGATCTCGGAGATCTGCGATTTTGATGGAATGACTTTCAATCAAAAAGGGAACTTGAAGAAGTAGAGCAGAAACGCCAAAACTTGTTTCGATGGACCGGATCGCATCCTCGTAATTCGCCCCAACCTTATCCAGTTTATTCAGAAACCCGAGCTTTGGGACACCATGCCTACTTGCCTGCTCCCATACCGTCTCTGTCTGGGCTTCTACTCCACAAGCGGCGTCAAAAACCAGAATGACCCCATCCAAAACCCGCATGCAACGCTCTACTTCGATCGTAAAGTCCACATGCCCCGGAGTATCCACTAAGGTGAAATCCCAATCCTTCCAAACCAGGTCGATCGCAGCGGAATGAACGGTAATTCCCCTCTCCCGCTCCTCCTCCTCGAAGTCCATCGTGGCCGTCCCCTCATCAACCCGACCCTCTCGATGCTGAATCCCGGCCAAAAAGAGCATGCGTTCAGATACGGTCGTCTTCCCGGCATCGATGTGCGCAGCAACTCCAAAGATTCGCTGCTTCTCCAAATCTCGCATGACAACCCTCGCAGTTCCGAAAACCGTTCCAGCAGACCACGATAAAGGCGGCAACCCCATTTTGGTAAAACTAAGCCTTGCCAAAGCCTGCTCTTACGATCATACATCCGCGTTTCTTTAAGCGAGCGCATGCAATGAACTGGACCCAGCCCCTTTCCCAGCTCAAAAAAAAAGCCCCGCCCGGTAAACGGAGCGAGGCGCAGACACTTGTCTTTCGACTAAGCTGCAGGCGCAAGCAAAGCCTGGCTACCAGGCGAAATGCGCGTAGGCCTTGTTCGCGTCAGCCATTTTGTGAACATTATCCCGTTTGGTAACAGCAGCCCCCTGCTTGTTGAAGGCATCAAACATCTCCTCGGACAACCGGCGCGCCATAGGTTTACCCCTCTTCGCCCTGGCAGCATCGACCAACCAACGAATCGCAAGGCTCTGCTGACGGCGGGCACGAACTTCCATGGGAACCTGGTAGGTGGCACCACCTACCCGCTTGGAACGAACCTCAACCCGAGGTTTGATATTCTCAATCACTTGAGTAATGACCTCTTCCGGCTCGGCCCCCACCTTCTTGGCCACGGTATCCACCGCTTCATAGAAGATTTTTTGGGCAGTCGCCTTCTTGCCTTTCCACATGATCTTATTGATGATCTTGGTGGCAAGCATCATGTTGAAGCGGGGATCCGGCTTCAAATACTGCTCAGTCGACTTGAAATTCCTCGGCATACTTTTCCCTGATTGTTATCTGTTGCGTTTTTGTTCGGATCCATTGCCTTGGGCTCGAAAACTTCGAGGGGAGACTATAAATCCGGAAGAACTTATAAAACCCTTTAACCTAAGCCCGACTACTTAGGCCGTTTCGTTCCATACTTACTTCTTGAACGTTTTCTGTCATCCACTCCTGAGGTATCAAGAGTTCCCCGGATTACGTGGTAACGAACGCCAGGAAGATCCCGCACCCGTCCGCCCCGGATCAGCACAATGGAGTGCTCCTGGAGATTATGACCTTCGCCGGGAATATAGACCGTAACTTCTTTTCCGTTCGAAAGCCGAACACGAGCCACTCTCCGGAGGGCGGAATTCGGTTTCTTCGGGGTCATGGTCTTAACCTGGAGGCAAACACCCTGCTTTTGAGGGGAACGATCCAGGACAGGCGACTTGCTCTTCTTAATGACCTTTTTGCGGCCTTTTCGAATGAGCTGATTGATCGTAGGCATAAAAAACTCCGAAACTCTCGGGATCAATGGTTCCCGTAATCATCCTGAGGAATAAACCAAGGAATGGCAACTTCGAGAAATAGGGGTGGAAAGTATAAAAACACCTTTTTGAAAATCAAGAATGAAAGACTAGTTCCAAAAAATGGCCCCATCATCCGGGGCGATCAAGAACCCTCCAACTCAATCGCCGGCCCTCCTGCCTCCACGCTTGGCTTATGTGCAAGAAGCTCGGCTGCAGCGGCCTGGAGGTCAATCGTCTTACGGACCGGGCGATGCTGATATTGGGGGAAGCCCGTCCCTGTGGGAACAAGATGGCCAAGGATGACGTTCTCTTTGAGACCGACCAGATCATCCCTTCTTCCTCCCAAAGCAGCTTCCGTCAGGACCTTGGTTGTCTCCTGGAAGGATGCCGCCGAGATGAAGGATTCAGATTGAAGGCTCGCTTTCGTCACCCCAAGGAGAAGAGGGGCGGCCGAAGCCGGCCGTTTTTTGTTGGCGATCAAGGCCTGGTTTTCCTTCCGGAACCGGAATTTATCAATCACCGCCCCTGGAAGAAGTTCGCTGTCACCAGGCTCTTCAACCTGAACTTTACGCATCATCTGGGCAAGAATCACCTCGATGTGCTTATTGTCGATCGGCACTCCCTGAGCCCGATAAACCGCCTGAATTTCATGAAGGAGATAATCCTGCACAGCTTGTTCCCCTGAAATCCTCAGGATTTCCTGGGGCACAAGGGCCCCCTCGGTCAAGGGTTCCCCGGCTTCCACGGTATCCCCTTTTCGGACGCGAAGGTGAGCACCATGCGGAACAAGGTGCTCGTGCTCGATGCCACCCTCTCCCTTGATGATCACCGTCCGCTTGGAACGCTTCCGCTCTCCAAACTCAATCACTCCGTCGATCTCGGCCAAAATCGCCGCTTCCTTGGGCCGTCGAGCCTCAAAGAGTTCAGCGATGCGAGGAAGTCCGCCAGTGATGTCTTGAACACCCCCAAAAACCCGAGAGGTTTTCGCAAGCAACTCACCCGCGTGAACCTTTTGACCATCCTTCACTTCGATATACGCACGTTCGGGAAGAGGATGGATCTCCAAGACCTCTCCATCCTTGTCCGTAATCAAAATCTGAGGATGCATCTCACCCTTGTGCTCCATAATCTGCTTTCGGAGCACCTTGGATCCAGGATCCTTTTCAATCTTGAGGGTTCGTCCTTCGACAACATCCTCGAAATGTACAGTCCCCGATACTTCAGCCAAAATCGGAACAAAGTGAGGATCCCAACTACAGAGAGACTCTCCTTCTTTTACTTTTTGCCCCTCCTTGACCAAAAGACCGGATCCAATCGGGATCAAATAGCGCTCCAACTCCCGACCCTTGTCATCCAGGATTAAGATCTCGCCCTTTCGGTCCAGAGAAATCACCTGGCCGGCGGGGTTCTTGACTGCCCTCATACTGGTAAAGGCCACCGAACCGGCCCTTCGGGCATGAACCTCACTTTCTTCCAATGTTTTTGAGGCCGTCCCTCCAATATGGAAAGTTCGCATCGTCAATTGCGTTCCCGGCTCTCCGATGGATTGTGCAGCCATGATTCCTACTGCCTGCCCCACTTCCACCATTCGGCCCCGGCTCAGATCCATTCCATAGCATTTCGAGCAAACCCCCATATCCGCTTCGCAGGTAAGAGGGCTGCGGACGAGAAGCTC
>JALSSW010000150.1 GCA_026984035.1 Planctomycetota bacterium | reverse complement strand
GGGCGGAATGTTGTGAAGGATCCAGCGTCTCTCGGACAGGCGGCGGAAACGGATGCGTCGGGCGCTGGAGAGGATCCAGGCCGGATGGAGGGGAGCCAGGCTGCGGAGGGTATCCAAAAGTGGAAGGCCCAAGAGCTTTCCCAAGTTTTCGGGATCGAATTCGAGACCAAGGACGGCCGCCGCTTCGAGGAGGGCCTTTTCTTGGGGGTCCAGATGGGTCCAGGAATCTTGGAGGAAGTCGGCCAGGTCTGCGGAGAGCGGGAGGGGGGGATCTTCGCTGAGGCCATGGAAGGAACCGGGGAGGCCCCTGAGATGCCCTCCTTGCTTCCAGTGGATGAGGGCATCGAGCAGCAAGCCGGGAAAAGGTGTGAGTTGTTTGAGAAGAATCTTGGCAGCGCGAAGGCCCTCTTCAGGATCTTGGAACAAATCTTGGACCAGGTCCCGGACATTTTTGGGAGGGAGGGCTTTGAGCACAAGGGTGTCCGGCTTTCGCAGGTTTTCCTTGCGCACCGGGAGGTCGAAGGGAAGCGGGTGATGGCTGGTCAAAACCATCAAGGCTGCGCCGGGATCAGGAAGGAGGCTCCACTCGCGGAGAAGGCGGAGACTGTTTTTTCGGAGCTTATCAGCTCTGTGGATCCGGAGAACCAGGGGACATTCGGGTTGTGCCAGGGCTCGCAGTGCCTGGACCGCAGCTCCGAAGGGAAAGTCATGGCCCTCCTCCTCCTGGGCGAGGAGGGCGCGGGCGAGGAGGTCGGCGGCCTCGGCATCGAGTCCCGTGCGGTCCCCGATCCTTGCTGCGAGGCGATCAAGCTGAGATTGGGCCTCGCCAAACTGGAGGAGATCGTCTTCGAGGTAGGCAGCCACCAGGAAGGCTCCGATGGGGGAGAGAGGAAAGCCTTCGGGGGAAAGCTTGGGGCGGCCCGGGAAATACCGCAGGGGCTTCCCCCTGCGTAGGGCCTCATCCATGACTTCATCCATGATGCGTCGTTTGCCCGCCCCTTCAGGTCCTTGGAGGGCAAAGATTCGAAACCCGCCTCTTAGGCTGTCCTCCAGGGCTTCGCGGAGGATGGAGAACTCCCTGCTTCGATTGACAAATTTGGCCATCTTGGGCCGCAGGGAACGGCGGGCGCGAATCTTGGACCGGAGAAGGGGATCCTCGCGCTCGATGTTGCGCCACCAAGTCGAAGTCTCTCCCTGGTCGAAGAGTTTGACGAGTTCCGGAGCCGTCGGCCGTTGCGCGGGAACCTTGGCCAGGCAGCGCATCAAGAGGCGGTCGAGAAAGGGGGACAGCCTTGGGATCCGTTGGGAGGGGAGGAGGGGGGTCTCCTGGAGAATGGCGCCGAGGAGGGCATCAGCGTTTCCTTTTTTTCGCAATTCGGCAAAGGGGTGCTTCCCCGTGGCAAATTCATAGAGACTGACACCGAGGGCGAACACATCTGAGGCGGGGCTGGGTGGGTTCCCCTGGAGACATTCTGGGGCGGCGTAGGCGAGGGAACCCTGGAAGCCAGCTCCTCCTCCGGAACCTCCAGGGCCCAGGGGGCCCCGCTTTCCGGTTTTGTGGGCAAAACCCAGATCCATCAGTTTTGTGTGTCCATCTGCGGAGAGAAAGAGGTTCTCCGGTTTGAGATCACGGTGAATGATGCGTTTTTTATGGAGCGCAGTAAGCCCCTTGGAAGCCCCGAAAGCAACTTTGCGTGCCAGGGCCTCGGGAGCAGGCCCATTCTTGTCCAGGAATTCTCGCAGGGTTGTCCCCTCAAGGCGCTCCATCACCAGGCAAAGAACGGGCTGGCCCATGAGTTGGGTGTCGATCAGTCCGTAAATGCGGACCACATTGGGATGGTGTAGGGAGACTCCTAAGCCCGCCTCGCGGCGAAAACGTGTGACCGCCTTATGGTTCCCGAGGAGGTTTTGGCGCAGGAACTTGACGGCAACGATGCGGCCTGCTTTTAAGGAAAAGGTCGGTGCGCGCAATCTCGCGGTCCAGACCGTCCCGAACTCTCCTTCTCCCAGTTCTTCGAGCAGCTCAAAGGTTGCCAGGGAGGGCGGAACTTGTTGCGGGTTTTCTTGGGGCGGTTTCATGAATACTGTAGGCCTGGCTTCGGACCTGATCTCCTTTATTGAGAGGACTTGCTGCTATCCTTCCAGAACTTCCGCGAGGTCCCAAATGATTCAAAAGGTTTTCTTGTTCCTTTTCTTTTTCCTTTTCTTCTCTTCATTTTTCTTTCTCTGTGCGGGGCGGGCACCTTCCCAGGATTGGCAGGATCCTTCGGTCATCGGAAGGAACAAGCTGCCGCCCCATGCGAGCCTTATCCCCTTTGCAAGTCTTGACCAGGCCCTTTCGGGAAAGCAGGAGGCTTCTCCCTGGTTTCAAAGTCTCAATGGAACGTGGAAGTTCGCCTACTCGGCGAGCGGACCCAAGGACCTGCCCAAGGGCTTTATGGAAGAGGATTTCCAGGATTCTTCCTGGGGAACCCTCACTGTTCCCAGCAATTGGCAGCTCCATGGCTATGGGGTCCCCATCTACACGAACGTGATCTATCCCTTCGCCAAGAATCCCCCTCGCGTGGATGGGAAGGTGCCCTCTGATTGGACCAAGGCGAAGTATCCAAATCCGGTTGGTCTGTACCGGCGGCGCTTTCAGCTTCGGGGCTCGTTCGCGGGGAGGCGAACTGTGCTCCATTTTGATGGTGTTTCGAGCGCGTTCTCTGTTTGGGTCAATGGAAAAAAGGTGGGCTACAGCCAGGGGAGCCGAACTCCCGCGGAGTTCGACATCAGTCCTTTTGTGCGAAGGGGGACCAATGTACTCGTCGTTCAAGTGTTCCGCTGGAGCGACGGGAGCTATCTGGAGGATCAGGATTTTTGGCGCTTGAGCGGGATCTTTCGGGATGTCTTTCTCTACAGCCAACCCAGGGCGGGCATCCGGAATCTTTCACTGCGAACAGAAACCCTGGAGAAAAAGAATCCCAAGTCCTTCTTCCTCAGCATTCGGGTGGATCTTGCGGGATCCTTTCCCTCCACCAAGCCCGACCGACTCCAGATCCTGGTCGAGGACCTGGGCACAAGGCAGAGGCCCAAGGAAATCCGATCCTGGATTCTGGGAACAAGCGACAAGCAGCGCTTGGCTTTTTCCGCCTTCTTTCCTGCTCCCAAACTTTGGACTCCCGAAACGCCTCATCTCTACAGGCTCTTGCTTGTGCATCGCGACGGGGGAGGGAAGATCCTCGAAGTTCTGAGCACTCGATTCGGATTCCGCCAGGTTGAGATTCGCGGGCAGAGGCTCTTTCTCAATGGGGTCTCCATCAAGCTCAAAGGGGTCAATCGTCATGAGCACGATCCTGTTCGGGGACATGCCATCACGAGGGAGAACATCCTCAGGGACCTCGTGTTGATGAAGCGCAACAACATCAACACAATCCGCACGAGCCACTATCCCAATCAGCCACAGTTCTATGACCTCTGTGATGAACTGGGTTTGATGGTGATTGACGAGGCCAACATCGAATCCCATGGCATGGGGTATGGCAAGGCTTCATTGGCTCACGACCCACGATGGACCAAGGCCCATGTGGACCGAGTGGTTTCCATGGTGGAAAGGGACCAGAACCATCCCTGTATAGTGATGTGGTCGCTGGGCAATGAGGCGGGGCCGGGCGAAAATTTCAGAGCCTGTCGGAAGGCCTTGCGCGAAAGGGATAGAAGTCGGCCGGTTCATTACGAACGAGACAGCAGTGTCGCCGATGTGGAGAGCGTCATGTATCCCAGTGTCCCATGGTTGGACCGGGTGGGGGCCTCTTCCAAGCAAAAGCCTTTCTTTGTCTGCGAATACGCGCACGCCATGGGGAACGCTATGGGAAACCTCGCCGACTATTGGGAGGTCATCCTGAGGCATGACCGCTTGATCGGAGCCTGTGTCTGGGATTGGGTGGACCAGGGCTTGCTTCGAAGGACCCCGGACGGGAGGCCTTACTTTGCTTTTGGAGGGGATTTTGGGGACAAGCCCAACTCGGGGAACTTCTGCATCAACGGGATCGTAACCCCTGATCGAAAGGAAACCGCCAAGCTTCGCGAAGTGAAGCGCGTCTATCAATCGGTCCGCTTCCATCCTGTAGGGGGGAAGGATTTTTCGCTGCGGATCCATAATGGTTTTTTCTTCACGGATTTAAAAGGGATGGAGCTTCGAGCCAAAATCCTTGAGGATGGGGTCCCCCTTGCCTCGCAAAGGATCAGCCTCAGGAGTCTGCCTGCGGGTCAGTCCGGGCGCCTCTCGCTTCCCTTTGCAAGGCCCGCGCTGAAGCCGGGGGCCCGTTATGACCTGCGGCTATCCCTGCATCTGGGAGAGGAGACTGCTTATGCCAAGAAGGGCTTTGAGATCGCGCGGGATCAATGGCGCCTCCCCTGGGTGGAACCCAGGCCCTTTGCCCAGCTTCCATCCCCCAAGTCCCCCCTAAAGCTGCTTAAGAAGGGAAAGCAATGGATTCTTGAACGCGCAGGGACACGCCTTGTCTTTGATGCCCAAAGCGGTTTTCTCAAAAGCTGGACCCTTGGGGGACGTTCTTTGCTGGGAGCCCCTTCCAAGCAGGGCTACCCAAGGCTTGATGTCTTCCGAGCGCCCGTGGACAACGACCGCTATGTGGCAGGTTATTGGAGAAGTCTCGGCTTGGACCGCCTAAATGCAAAGCCTCTTTTTCTGCGAAGCGAGCGGGACAAGGATGGGAGCCTGCGCCTGCATGCGGCGAGTTCCTGGAGCGCGGGGGGGGACCCCCTTTTTCAGTTGGATCTTTACTTTTGTCTTTTGACGGACGGCAGCCTTGCCCTGGATGCGGGGATTTCCCCCTTGCGGAAAATGGCTGTCCTTCCCAGGCTGGGGATTTCGCTGGACCTGCCCAAGGAAATGGCTCAGGCCGAATGGCTGGGACCTGGGCCTCTCGAAAATTATGTGGACCGAAAAGCAAGTGCTGACTTCGGGCTCTATGAGGCTTCTTCCGAAGGGCTTCGGGAGCCCTATGTTCGTCCTCAGGAGACGGGGAACCACGAAGACAGTGCCTGGCTGTTTTGCTTTGATGCGCAGGGCAGGGGGCTCCTGGTGCAATCCCTGCGTCCCTTTGCTTGGTCCCTCCTCCCCTGGACCGCCCGGGAGATCGCCGGCGCTCGGCATCCCACCGAGCTACCCACCTCCGGGCGCAAGGTCCTTTGGTTGGGAACCCGGCAGAACGCCCTCGG
The DNA here is from genome assembly GCA_026984035.1 of Planctomycetota bacterium. Taxonomy (GTDB): domain Bacteria; phylum Planctomycetota; class UBA1135; order UBA1135; genus HyVt-539. The sequence continues at coordinate 4,317 of JALSSW010000150.1, read as the reverse complement.
GGGCGCAAGCTGTGGTCCGAGGCCCCTGAAGCGGGATCTTCTCTTCTCGCAGCCGGCCTTTCTCTCTCTTTGGCTCCGTCCCTTTACAAAAAAAAGGGATCGAAGAAAAGCCGGTCGCCTTCTCCGCCCTCTTCCTCCGGCAGCCTTCAGGCCCAAGCACCCGGCTCCCGAAGGCTTCCCCTGCAAGGTCATCGAGGTGGACAGCGAACAACCGGGGGAAGGTCTCGCGGCCCACGCGGTCGACGGCGACCCTTCGACCTTTTGGCACACCCGTTGGGGCCAAGGGGAGCCCCATCCTCCGCACCATCTCATCCTGGACCTGGGTAAGGCCCGAGCTCTGCACCAGCTCCGCTACCTGCCCCGTCAAAACAGCGACCATGGTTGGATCAAGGGCTATGCCCTGTTCCTGAGCCTGGACGGAAAGAACTGGGGGCCTCCCCAAAAAGGGATCTTTCCCAAAAACGCAGCTTGGAAGGTGATCCACCTTCCCAAGGGCAGCCGCGCCCGCTTCCTCAAGCTTGTCGCCCTGAGTGAGCAGAACGGCAAGGCCTGGACCACCGTCGCCGAGCTGCAGGTCAAGTAACAGGTCAAGTAAGTTGCCCCGGTCCTTTCAGGGAAGCATGCTCAGCGGAGGAGTTCCAAGCCCTCGGTGGCCAGGATCTTTCCCGGGGGCAACAGAAGGCCCTGGAGGTTCAACTTGAGCCGGCCTGCAGTGGGGAGCGCAAAACTCCCCGTCCAGGAGCCGAGGCTGTTGAGGGTCCCCGCTGGCAGAAGGACCGATGCTTGTGTGAGGAGCATACAACCCCCGAAGGGGAGACGGAGTTGGATGCGGCTTCCGCCCGCCACCAGGAGGAGGGGGGCCTTTTGGGGACCGGTCACGTTGATCCAAAGGGCCTTTGGAGTCCCCGAAAGGAGGCCCGTGAGAGTTCCACCACAGGCCGATCCGTATTTGCTGAGCATGGCTCCTTGCTTGATTCCAAAGTAATCCAGGAGGGCAAGCCCCATTTCGCCGCCCACGCGGCGGTAGTCCGCAGGGCGGTTCCAAGTCCGGCCGTCGGGGCCGTAGCCATAGGTCCCTTCAAAGGTGATGGCCATGACCTGGGGGAGGAAGTTGGGACTCCCCGTCCATTTGGGGTCAATGGACCAGCGGTCGTGCATCATGGATTCGACAAAGGGTCGCGTCGGCCAACCGGCGGTGCTGCTCAAGGTCCTGCCTCTGGCGACAAAGGGAGAACGGGCTTTGAATTTTTGGATCCAGAGTCCCTCTTTGTTGTGGACCGAGGGGAGGACACCCTTTCTGTTGGTTTTGAGGTTGAAGAAGGCGTTGGCCACATGCTGGAAATGCAAAGGATAGCTGTTTCCATGGGTGCTGTGGAGGTTGAAGAGAGCCTCGATGGGATGGGCCCCCGGGCGGCTGCTTGTGCCCATGAAGGTCTCGATCTGGGTGCGAAGGGCGATGATTTCGTTTTGAGTGGAGTTGTAGGGAGCGCGCCACTGGGTTTCGAGATTGACACTGCGGCTGTTGGTGCGGTAGTTGCCCAGATAGACACCATCGGGATTGGCCATGGGGACGATGTCGAAGATGAGGTTCCGAAGGGCGCGTTCGGCGTCAGGTTTTCCTGAGAGGAGCCAGGCCACCAGGCCTTCAACCACCCAGTAACTTGTGTTTTCCGCAGGGTGGATCCCGGCGTGGATCCAGACGCGTTTTTTGTTCTGGTCTGAGACCGAGTTGTTCGTGATCTCGAGCATCTGGATGGGACGGCCAAGGCGCGTGCGCCCGAGGACGCGAAGGGCGCGGATATGTTTGTGGGGGAGGAGGCCACGCAGCCAGCGATCCTTGTCGCTGACCGTGTAGGGAAAATACTTGGCGATGCGGATCGTCGTGATGCCCTTAGGGACGACCAGGCTGAAGCTGTGGGTGGATCCTGACCTGCGAGGGAGAGCGGAGAGAGGCATGCGGGTCCATGCTCCAAAGCTCTTGCCTCCATCGAGGCTCTTGCTCCAGCAAGGTAGAATGATGTCCGAATAACCCGCCCGCAAAATTCGAATTCTAAGAGTGGTGGGGGTCAGGGGATTCAAGTTGCCGATCTGCACATGCCACCAACGACGGTAGCTCGTCGGGAGAGAGCGATTACCGTTGTCATCCCCCATGGTCAAATCAATGTTCCAAAGGTTTCCAGATCCCGAAACCTGGGAAGAGCGGATGCGCATGTTTTCGTACTGTGTGGAAACAAGCGGAGTTTGTGCGGTGAGTTCCTTTTTGCCCAAGAAGAGGAGCAAGAAGATGGAAGGGAGAAAGAAGGGTAAGAAGGGTTTTTTTGGGGGAATCATGAAAGGAGGGAAAAGTGTTCGAGGAAAAAAGTGTGAAAAGGAGACCTGATTGTTGCTCCGAATCGGCCAGGGGACCTCAATTTTATGAGCTGTGAGGGGAAATGTCCCCGTTATCTCAGGTTTTTTGCAAAAAAGGAACCTAAGGCACTCGTGCAAACGTCCCTAGTCTGCCTGAATTCCCTTATCTTTTATTTCTATTCTTTTTCCCCCCTCATATTCCCCTCTTTTTGGAGATACGATGCAAACAAAATACCTCTGCCTGGGCGTACTCGCCCTCGTCAGCAGTGCCACTCCCGCCTTTGGCCAATGGACAGCAACTTCCTATGGAATGCCCACCGGTTATAGAGCCAGGGCGATCTCTCTTGTCGATCAAAGCAGCAATGGTTGGCAGGATATGATTATTGGTGCCATCGGCGCGAATGATCGGATTTATCGAAGGACCGGCCCTACCCTTACTTTAACTCTCCTTCAAAGTTACCCTTCCGGAGGTCTCACTGATCTGGTCGTGGGACGCTTTGACAATTCCGGTCAGCCTGATATTGCAAGTTCCCATTCGTCCGCAAATGTCGTGCGGGTGCGCCGTTTCCCTAGCGGTCTTCAAACCCTTTCCCTTCCTGCCTCCTTTTTTCCGAAAAAGGTCATTTCCATCGATCTGGACAATGACAAGGATTTGGACCTGCTTACCGTCGGTTTAGGAAACGTCCGCCCTTACTTCTCCAAGAACAACGGGAGCGGAACCTTCTCGGCCATGACCACCGTGACGAACTTGAGTGTGTCCCCCTCTCGGCCTCAATGTGTGGTTGCCGGGGACTTTAACCATGACGGGCGGACGGATTTGGTGGTCCCCCGCACCGATGGGAATGTCTCCTTCTTTCGCAATACTACAGTCGGAACCACGGTGAATTTTGCGACAGCGCAGACCTACAGCAATTTCAGTACGCGGCCGCAGGATGTCTGTGCGGGGGATTTTAACGGGGACGGTTGGCTGGATTTCGCCACCGCAAATGGCGTGGGATCCTGCTCTGTCTTTTTAAATCAGGGACCTACGGGAGTCGTTTGGAATACTGTGAATTTCACCAAGGTGACCTACAGTCTGGGAACCCCCAATCCTCTTCCTTGGGCAATTTGCTGTGGGGATGTGGATTGTGATGGCGACACGGATCTGATGCTTTCCTTACGCGGGACATCCAAGGTCGTCACCCTGAGAAATAATGGATCGGGAGCCTATACGGTGGGAAGCTCCATCGCCACTGGGAGCAATCCTGTGGACATTGCCTGCGGGGATTTGGATCGCAATGGGCATCTTGACTTGGCCACAGCCAACATGGGGAGCAGCAGCACTGGGTCGGTGACCAAATTCATCCACAATTCGACGCTCCCATTGAAACCCCATATTTATGTCGGTGGGATCCAGGATAACTTTAGTACAAGTACCCCTTCAGGAACCGAGCACGCATGTCCTAGGCCTGGAGCCTTTACGACTTTCGTGACTCCCAGGAGGCATTTTGACCAGGCTTCCACATTCCGAAAGTTCGGACATACCTTCCCCAATGTGGCTGCAGGGCATCAATTCCTTCCGAGGGTGGTCAAGGGGCGCTTGCTGCTCCGACTCAAGGGGGACTCGATCTCGGCCGTTAATGACACGGTCGGACTCGGTTGGAATGGATCCCCCGCACGGATGGTGTTCCGCAAAAAGATTATCGACATGCCCGGGGTGACCACTTACGGGTCGGGCACTTCGATCTTTTTGAGTCTCGACCTCGCCAATCTTCCCGGTGGGATCAACCTCATCCCCAAGATGAACCAAAATAAGTCCTTGGACATCTTTGTGGAGAATTCCACTCGGGTTGATTCAGCCTTCCTCCAGCTCTGGACCTGCACACGGGTTCGCTGTCTCTTTTCACTCAAGCAAAGCCCTCTTGTCGCGGGAAGCAACTGGACCATCGCGACCGGTGGGGCGACACCAGGGAGTTGGATTTTCTTCTT
>JALSSW010000149.1 GCA_026984035.1 Planctomycetota bacterium | reverse complement strand
AATACGGAACCCCGGGAGGGCTTCAGCGCGTGGCTCTTTTTCTCCGAGAATCGAATCGCCGACAACGACATCCTTTAGGGTCTTAATGTTGCAGATGACATAACCGACCTCCCCTGCCGTCAACTCTTCGGTGGGGACCATGCCTGGTTTTAATTTCCCGATCTCCAAGACCTCGTAGTTGGCTTTTGTCCCGGGGAGAAAGATCTTTTGTTTTTTGGTCAGGCGCCCGTTCATGATGCGGGCATAAATCACGACTCCGCGATAGTCGTCGAAGTAACTGTCGAAGATGAGCCCTTGGAGTTGTCCTTCCGGATCGCCTTCCGGAGGAGGAACTTCGGTAACGATGGCTTCGAGGATCTCAGGGATTCCTATGCCGGATTTGGCGCTGCAACGGCGGGCGTCCTCGGCGAAAAGACAGAGGGTGTTTTCAATCTCCATCGCCACCTCATCCGGGCGAGCGTGCTGAAGGTCAACCTTGTTGAGGACAGGGATGAGTTTGAGCCCGGCTTGGTCTGCGAGGTGGGCGTTGGCGACCGTTTGTGCTTCGACGCCTTGAGAAGCATCGACTAGGAGGAGGGCGCCCTCACAGGCTTTCAGGGACTTTTCGACTTCATAACTAAAATCAACGTGCCCGGGGGTGTCAATCAGGTTGAGCTGATAGGTCTTGCCGTCCTTGGCTTGGTAGTCCATCGTGACCGCTTTCGCTTTGATCGTGATGCCCCTCTCCCGTTCGAGTTCCATGTCGTCCAGGAGCTGCTCTTGCATTTCCCTTTTGGTAACGGTCCCAGTCTCCTCCATCAGCCGGTCTGCGAGTGTGGATTTGCCGTGATCGATGTGAGCGACAATGCAGAAGTTTCGAATGGTCGAAAGGGGAATCATGAACGGATATTCCTATAGAAATTCGCGAAGCTTCGTAAGGCTTTCCCGCGGTGACTGACTTGATCCTTCGCTTCTGGGGAGATCTCCGCGAAGCTCAGGGAGCTGATGGAATCCCCAAGAAGGGGGAGAAAAACTGGATCGTAACCAAATCCCTCAGAACCAGAAGGATGTTCTGCGATCCGCCCTTCACAGTTTTCTTGAGTTTCGAAGGCGATTTTTCCTTCGCAGATGGCGACAAGGGCGCAAACGAAACGGGCCCCACGGTTTTCCGGGGGGATCCCTCCAAGCTCGCGGAGGAGCTTTTTGATGCGTTCCTCATCGCTGGCCTGTGCCCCCGCGTAGCGGGCGGAGTGGACCCCGGGTCTGCCCTCCAGTGCATCCACGCAGAGTCCCGAGTCATCGGCGAGGACGAGATCTGCAGGGTTTAAGATTCCTCGGTTTTGGAGGAAACGAGCTGCAGAGAGGGCTTTTTTTCGGGCGTTCCCCACGAAATCAGAGGCGTCTTCGACCACAGACCAGGCCTCTGCCCCCGGGGCTGAGAGAAGGGTGGAGACCTGGGTGCCGGGGGGAAGAATCCTGAGGAGTTCTCTTTCTTTCTTTGGGTTCCCTGTAGCAACCCAGATTTGCAAGTTCTTCATGAATCCTTTGTTTCCAATGCTTGCCCCTGGATTTCGAGAAGCTGTTTGCAACCCATTTCGGCCAAATCAAGGAGAGAGTCCAGACTTTTTCGGTCCAAGGTAGTCTTTTCCCCGCTCATCTGGATTTCGGCGAACTCTCCCTTGGATGTATAGACAACGTTCATGTCAACATCAGCATTGGAATCCTCTTGGTAGCAGAGATCCAGGAGGGGCTTTCCATCCACCATTCCTACGCTTGTGGCTGCGATCCATTGGAGGATGGGGAGGGTCTTGAGGCCTTTTTGTTGCTGAAGCATTGTCAATGCGTCATGGAGGGCAATCCAAGCACCTGTGATTGCCCAGGTTCGGGTTCCTCCATCAGCGGAGAGGACATCACAATCCACCCATAGGCTTACCTCGGGGAGGGCCTGAAGGTTGATCCCGGCACGGAGACTTCTTCCAATGAGGCGCTGGATTTCGATGGACCGTCCATCTGTGCGGCCCCTACCATCCCGTTGTTTTCGCTGAGGAGTGGAGCCGGGGAGCATGGAGTATTCGGCCGTTACCCAGCCTCGACCGCTGCCGGCCATCCAACCGGGGACCTGTTCTGTCCAGGAAGCGGTACAGAGGATGACGGTTTGCTCGGCTTCGATCAGGACGGATCCAGGAGCATTGGAGGGGAAGCCCCGGGTGATTTTGGGAGTTCGAATGGCATTCCATGCCCTTCCTTTTGTTCGCATTCTGGTGGCTCTTCGGGCTGCTTTTTGTGTTTGGTATCGCCCTTGTTTGTTTTAGGGTCGGAGAAGGAAAACGAGGGGACATTCTCCCGAAAGACACCGCCCTGTCCAGCATTTGACAAAAGCTGAAACTTTCCCAAACCAAATCTGTTCCCTGAGGTAACCTTGAGATCTATTGCCTTATCTACTCCTTGCCTCTCCTTGTTTTGCCTTCGGATCGCCCCCGAAACCTTCCTAGTCCGAACCAAAGACGTTCATGGTATCGATGTTTCCAATGATCCTTCGCTTCTTCCGCATGGGGCTTTGTCTTCCCTTAGCTCTTCTCTTGGTCGCAAATGTTTCCGCTGTGCAGAAGAAGGATTCGCTTGGGAGAGCCTTCTCCCATTGGATCCAAGTTTTTAAGGCGGGGCGCTTAAACCCTGAGGAAAGGGGGTTTTATCCCAAAAAATCGCTGCTTCCTCCGGCTCTTATGCGTGGATTTCGGAATGTGCGGATGACGCGGAGCGAAGAGGCAAGAGAACTCTTTGGGCTGTTGGGGAGCCGGGGAAGAATCGAGGATGGACAACGGCTGATCCGTGTTATCCAAGTTTCGCTGAAACTTCGGAAGAAGGCGCGGGCGTGGGGTCGTCGGTTTCGGCTTGCAGCGTCCAAGGCCCTCAGAGGGATGGGGGCCAATCCGGGGATTCAGGCTGCGGTTGCAGATCGAGTTGAGAGAGGCCTTCGCTTTCGTGCCGACAAAAAAGTTCCCGGTGGAAAGGTCTGGACTCACAAAGAAGCCCGTTTGGCGGGAGAGTTACTGCCAATTCTTGGTTCTTTTCGAAATCCTGTCCACCGGAAGATTCTGGAACGGTGCCTAAAGGTTCAAAACCTGGATCTGAGGATTGGAGCCGCCGAAGGCTTGGCGGCTCTGGGATCAGGCAAATCCATCACGCGCGTGGCAGGGATTCTCTCCGAACTCGAAGACCCCGTAGATTTTAGCAGGGTGGCAAGAGGGATTCTTCGCCTGATTCAAGGGAAGAGACCGCCGGCGGTGGAAAAGGATCTCCGGAGGGCCTTGACCTTGGTCCTCGATCGCTTGGATTCGTTGAAGGATTGGCGAAGTCGTATTTCCCTGATCCCAATTTTAAAGGCGATCCGTTCTCAGGCTTCCGTTCCTTTTCTGATTAAGCTTTTGAATGCGTCGAAAAGGGCCTCGGGGAAAGAGTTTTCAGGGACCTTGAAATACAGGATCCACGATGCCCTGGTGGATCTGACCGGGTTTTTCGCGCCTGTTAATCAGGTGGAGAAATGGGTTGCTTGGTGGGAGGCGAATAAAGAAAAATTCCACCTGGCCCCGGTGCGTGACCTCAATAAATCCAAGGGGTGGACTTCCGGAAAAGGTTTTTTTGGAATTCCGATCACGGGGAGTCGTGTTGTTTTCATTTTGGATATTTCCGGGAGCATGGCCTGGCCGCTTCCAGGAGGAACGATTGCTCGGGGAAAAGACGGCAAGTACTCGGGTGGGGGGGAGACACGGATGGATCGCGCTAAGTCTGAACTCCGGAGAGCCATAAAGGGGCTTCCTGTTGATTCCAAGTTCAACGTGATCTTCATTTCTGGGGAAACCAGGAAGTGGCGCAAGAACCTTGTGTCGGCGACGAAAAAAAATAAAAAGTCCTTCCTCAGCTATTTAGTCAAAATCCGCCCAAATGGGGGGACAGCCCTTTACGATGGGATGAAGGAGGGTTTGCATGTGAAGGAGCTGCGTAAGCGGGGCGATCGCTACGCTTCTTCCGTGGATGAGATTTTCCTCTTGAGTGATGGGATGCCTTCTGTTGGAGAGATTTTGGATCCTAGGGAGATCCTCTTCCGGATCAGAGATTGGAACTTGGGTGCAAATGTTCGGATTAACACCATTTTTGTGGGGGATTCACGAACAGCAAGGAGGATGATGCCTCCGGGTGGAAGTCGTATGGGTCCCGATACTTTTATGGGCCGTATGGCCAAGGAAAACGACGGGGTTTTTAAAAAAATCGGGCGTTAATGGGTCTTATTCCCATGGAACGAGCTTCCAAAAGAACAGAGTGCCCCGGGTTTAGCCTTCTCCGTCCAAGAATCGTCCCGAATGGATTTTGTGAGTTTTATAGCCTTGCAGGAATCTTCGAGAAGTTGCAAGTTTCCCACAAGCTTCTCCTGTGATTTTGTGTTCTTTACGGCATTCAGCAAGGAGCTTGTTATGAAGAGCAAGGACTTCTCGGGTTCGATCACTGAGTGTTCGGGGGGGGGGCTGCTGGGATTTCCGCATTTGTCGATCGCGGTCCTGCAATTTGCAAAGGAGAGGGTTTGCTAAGTTGAGGAGTTCGCTTGCTTCTTCAATCCGGTCGGAAGTTAGAGCCAGAAACGCTTGTTGGTAGAGTTCGCCCAGGCTTTCCAAGTCTGCCAATTGAAGGGGAAGAAGGTCAGGCTGGTACGATTTCATCCCAAGCCTCCTTGAGGGTCTTCATGACCTGAATGGTGGGTTTAAGGGCCCGAGAATGGCGTTCTAGGTTTGCCTTGTAGATTTGATCAATACAAAATTCGTAGAGCCCATCCAAGCGTTTTGCGACATCTTGGCCCTTTTCTAAATCCAGACTTGCTCGAAGTTCGCCGATGATGGCCATGGCTTTGCCAAGGTTTTCTCCCACTGAGGGGGAGTGGGTTTGGCCCGGAGTCTCCAGTTCGATTCTTGCCCGCTCCAATTTTTGAATGGCCCCTTCGTAGAGGAGGATGATGAGTTTTTCGGGGCTCGCATTCAGGATCGCGTTGCGGCGGTAATTGGAAGCAACGTTTGCATAAGACATTGGGGGGGGCCTTGTTCGTTTAGCGATTCAGGGCGTTGAGGGCCCCACCTTGACTGTTGAGCTGGCCGATAATTAGCTCAAGGTTGGAGAAGCGTCTTCTTAGCTCATCCTCATATTTTGTGACGTGTTGTTCGGCGCGACGAATCTGTTCGTCAATGGTTTTGTTTTTTCGATCAATGCCATCGATGCGAATCTTAATGAGACCATCAACGGTGTCGTTGTAATCTTCGGTTTGATTAAAGATGATGGAAGCAATCCCGGAGGTTGAATCGGTGAATAGATTTTTCACCGCATTTGCGTCATCCGAGAGAGCAGAATCGAATTTCCCCTGGTTGAAGGTGAGCTTCCCGTCTTTGTCAGACTCAATACCAACTTGGGAGAGAAGGGAATAAGACTCATTGCCAGTGGAAACCGAAGTCCCCACCAAGTTTCGTAAGGTTGAGCGAATTCCCCGAAGCGAGCTGTCCCCAAAGAGGGGATTTGTTTTGGTCTTCGCTTCTCCTTCCTTAGCCTTATCCACTTGCGTAACTTTTTGTTGGTTTTGAATGAACTCAAGGACCCCGTTGTAGGCGTCAACAAAGGCCTTCACCTTTTCGGAGGTCGCTGATGAGTCAGCCGAAATCGTAATCTTGGTGTCTTTCGGGGCTGTGGTATCGGAGTGAATCCCTGTAAGAGTGATGCTGAGGCCATCGATGACGTCTGAAAAGGAGTTGCTTGACCGGGTCATTGCGATCCCGTCAAATGTAAATTTGGCATCCGTAGCTGCGGTTTCGTTGGAGTTGATCTCCGTAGCCAGAGTATTGAGGGTTCCCGTTCCCGAGTCCGTCGAAACCGTGAAGGAATTGCTGGTTCCCTCGTTTTTTGATTTGAGGACAAGAGTGTAAGGGTTGCTTGGATCCCCAGTGTTCAACACTTGAGCGCTTACATCAATTCCAGCATTGTTGATTGCGGTCGAGATCCCTTCCAATGTGTTATTACTCGAATCGATGGAGACATAGTTTGGGGTTCCATTGATGGTGATTTTGAGAAGCCCCGTCCCATAGGTGGTTGTATCCTTATCTGCCTTTCCGTTGCTTTTGTGAATCTCAGATGTTGCAAGCTGGCTCACATCAATTGTGTGAGATCCCGGGGTTGCATTATTTGACGCACTGACTGTCACATATCCTTCATTATCTGTCTCCGCTTTGTAGGAGATCATCGTGCTGGCCTTTCTCAGGGTGTCTGCAGCATCTTGTAGGTTTTGGAGCTTTTCTTTGAGGGAATTGAAAAGGGATTTTTGCTTCGAAAAAACAGCTTTTTTTCTTTCCAGGAGAGTGATGGGCCGTCGTTCAAGAAGAACAAGCTTTTGAATGATCGAACCTGAGTCGAGGCCGGAGGCCAGGCCGGAAAAGTTGATGCCGCTGAGACTGCTCATTCCATTCTCCTCCGAAGGAGTCGTAGGTATCCGTCCTTCTTATCGGAAGATGAAGCCTTATCCTTAACCCGCATAATTGATGAAATATGGTGCAGAGGGAGAAAGATTGAGAAAAACCGTTAGAGGAGATTGAGGGCCGCGCTCTTCATTTCATTGGCTCGCTTGAATACCGAAATCCCCGCTTTCTTTTGAATAGCCAAACGAGTTCTCTCGGCCACCTCAACGGCAAAGTCAGCGTCCCGGATTCGGCTGTCGGCTGCTTGAAGGCTTTCCACCGAGGAACCCAAATTGGAGACATTGCGTCCCAGTTGCTTGATGGAAGTCCCAATGCTCCCCCGGATACCGGAAACCTTATCGATGGCTTGATCAAGGGCTTTGATCGTGGTGTTGGGGTCCCCCCCTGGTCCCAAGGAGGTACCGGCAAGCCCCAGGGCATTGGAGTCTACCTTGCTCAATTGGATGTCTATCTGATCAATGCCGCTTTTGGTCCCTGACCCGGCTTGGATGGATAATTGGGCTTGCGAACCATCCAGAAGGTTTTTCCCATTAAATTGTGTTGTTTGGGAAATCCGGTCCAGCTCTTGGCTGAGCTGGGAGTATTCCTGGTTGATTGTCAACCGATCTTGGTCGTTCAATGTGCCATTGGCCGATTGGATAGAGAGTTCACGCATTCTTCCCAGGATATCCGAGGATTGCTGCAAAGCTCCTTCTGCCGTCTGCAGAGCCGAGACTCCATCCAGGGAATTTCTTGAAGCTTGATCTTGGGACCGAATTTCCGCACCCAAGCGTTCGGACATGGCCAAAGCTGCCGAATCGTCTGAAGCACTTGTTAAGCGAAGACCCGAGGAGAGCTTTTTGAAGTTCTTTCGAGTAGCTGCAGCATTGGCCAACAAAATTCTTTGACCTGTTTGTGCCGCTTGATTGGCATTGATCCGCATAACCCTTTCCTTGATCCATGGAAAACAAGGGAACCGAATGACTCATCCCTACAGTTTCTTCGGTTCGGCGGGGGGGCAAATTGAGAAAAGAAATGCAAGATGGTCCTCCCCGTGGGAAGTGTCCTTCCCACGGAGCCATCCCGGCGACTCCCCGGAAAAAAGATTGGAGGTCAATTTTTTGGAAATTTGAGTTATCCAAGCAGGCGAAGGGCGGATTGAGACCCGACGTTTGCTTGAGAGAGAACGGAAATGGAGGCCTGCTGGAGAATGGAGTTCCGAGTGAGGTTTGTCGATTCCTTGGCGATATCCACATCTCGGATACGGCTCTCTGCCGCCGATAGGTTTTCCACCGCGACTCCAATATTGGAGATCGTCGAACTTAAACGGTTTTGGGCTGCACCGAGGGAGCCACGTAGGCTTGAGACCGTGTTGATGGCGGTATCAATGGCTGCAATAGAAGCAGAGGGATTCCCCGACGAATTGATACTGAGGTCACTGAGCCCAAGAGTTGTGGTTAATGCAGGAGAAAGGCTCACTCCAATGGTGTCTGTTCCCCCAGTTGTCCCGAATCCTACCTGGAAGGTCAAATTGCTGGATGAGCCGTCAAGGAGCTTGATGTTGTTGAACTCCGTACTCAGGGCAATTCGGTTCACTTCATTCACAAGCGAAGTAAATTCTTCATTCAGAGTTTTTTTATCGGTATCGCTCACAGTCCCATTATTGGCCTGGATTGCGAGTTCCCTCATGCGAGACATCAGGTTGCTGACTTCCTCAAGAGAACCCTCGGCGGTTTGTACCAAGGAGATCCCATCGTTGGCGTTTCTTTTGGCCTGATCAAGAGAGCGGATTTGGGACCGAAGACGTTCAGAAGCCGCCAGTCCAGCTGCATCATCGGCTGCTGTTGTGATTCGTAGCCCGGTGGAGAGCTTGCGATAACTTTTGTTAAGGCTGTTTGTAACCTTGGAAAGATTTCGTTGTGCGTTCATGGACGCGATGTTTGTATTGACTCGAAGACCCATGGTCCAAGCCCCCCTTTTACTGAACCTTTGTTTGTTGAAATGGAATCTAGCCCAAACGATTCCGGAATCCGCCCTCTCCCCAGAGGGTTTTTTCCAAGGTCTCCACAGGTCAATGCATTCCCTGTTTTCTCTTGGAACGGTTTTATGAATCCTTTGGACAAGCGCCAGGATTTACGGCAGTTGTTTCTGTTCTTGCCTAAGTGTCGAGAATCTCTCCACTCTCGCTCAAGGTTGAGAAGGAGGATTCCTTGTTAAGGGGTAAAGCTGGCTTTCTTTTTTTGCAATTGCTCTTAAGCCCCCATTTTCCAGGATCTCGTTATCCCCTTGAAGGACTTCGTTCTCAAGGTTCCTAGCCCTGGATTCATTGGATGCAAGTTCATGAATCCAGCGAACCAAATAAAAAAAACCTCTCAGGGGATGAACCCTGAGAGGTTTTTGCTTTCGCCCGGGAGGTTTCCGATGGGTCCGTCTCCTTTGGGGAGAACCCTTTGGATCAACCGAGAAGTTGGAGGGCTCCCTGTGGGGAGGAGTTTGCTTGTGACAGGACAGAAATCGCAGCTTGTTGCAGGATGGAGTTCCTGGTGAGCTGGGCAGTTTCGTTTGCAACATCCACATCTCGAATCCGGCTGTTTGCAGCGGAGAGGTTCTCAACCGCCACACCAAGGTTGGAGATGGTAGAAGAGAGGCGGTTTTGAGCAGCGCCGAGTGTTCCTCGGAGGCTTGAGACCGAGTTGATGGCTGTATCAATCGCCGCGATCGAGGCGGAAGGACTGCCGGATGAGTTGATGCTCAAGGTGTCGAGTCCGAGAGAGGTGGTGAGGGCTGGAGAGAGGCTGATCCCGATGGTATCGGTTCCGCCCGTCACACCGAAGCCGATCTGGAAACTCAAGCTAGTAGAAGAACCATCAAGAAGTTTAATGTTATTGAACTCGGTGCTCTTGGCGATCCGGTTTACTTCACTGACAAGAGAAGTGAACTCTTCGTTCAGAGTCTTTTTGTCATTGTCGCTGACCGTGCCGTTATTGGCTTGGATGGCGAGTTCTCTCATCCGGACGAGGATGCTTGACACTTCGTTCAATGAGCCTTCTGCGGTCTGGACAAGAGAGATTCCGTCGTTGGCATTTCTCTTAG